>JACPZR010000237.1 GCA_016195395.1 Spirochaetia bacterium | reverse complement strand
GGGAAACGACCTGGAACGACCTTCGGTTCTCGACATCCGCGAATCGGGAACGCCGCTCCCTGTTTCAGACCACCAGGCAGGTGTCTCGAAGGATTCTCTTCTGTCCGTGCGCTTCTCGGAGCCAATGGATTACCAGAGCGCCCAGACGGCCGTCTGGCTTTCCAAGGCCGCAGACGGGGCCGGCGTGGCGGCGCTCCTCTTTTGGAATCCGCTCTTCACAGAATTGACGATTCATCCATCAGAGCCCTTGGAACCCCTGACTGACTACCGACTGACCGTGTCCACGGCCGCGAAGGACCTCGCTGGAAACTCGCTCTCTGCTCCCTACAATCTTGTATTTCGCGTAGATGACACGCGCGGAGCTGGAAATTCACGTTATCTATCGCCGCTGTCAGTGTCCAAAACCCTCCCCACGCCGGTTGAAGACTTTCTGCCGCTCGACAGCGTTACCACGTACCGTACAACATCCGCCACGGGAAGCGTGGTACTCGAACTTGTGTTCTCGCATGCGCTCGAACCTGGTTCCGTGGCTGATAACATATCCATTTCAAAAATTCTCGGGACCTCGCCCGGCTACGGAAATATCACCGCGATTCAATTCGCGGATGCTCCAAACGCCAATCAAAAAGTGATCCTGACGGTCGGGAACCTGGGACTCTCGAACGAATACGAGCTGCGGATGAACGGCGGGCGATCGGGAATCAAATCCGCACGGTTGCTTTCCGAATCCGGGACATGGCTCGAAAAGGATCAGTCCGTATTCTTCAGGGTGTTCCGATGAGAACAGGGATGCTCGCAGTACTCGTTGGCCTCCTTCTGCTGTGGACAATAGAGTGCCGTCAGGACCAGATGGACACGCTCCTCCTTCCGGGAGGTGGCCGGGCGCCCAAGATCCTCGCAACATATCCCACCAACGGCCTGTCCGGCCTCCGCGCCGACGAGGGGCTTTGGGTGCTCTTTGATATGCCCATGGACCGCGCAAAAACCGAGTCCGCCTTCCATGTGTCCTCCGGCACTTCAAGTCCTGAAGGTGTCTTCGGCTGGGATGGTCAAAAGATGATCTTTGCCCCCCGCGCTCCCCTCTCTGGGACAGAAGAGTTTTCGATGGTGATTGCCAGAGGCGCCGAGTCGCAGGCCGGCCTCGACCTGCAGGAACAGACCGTTGTCCGCTTCTTTGCCGGGACCGACACAGCCGCGCCCACCTTGACACATTCCCAACCCCAAGACGGCGCCACAGGCATCGCACCGGGCACCGCCGTCGTCCTTGATTTCTCTGAACCGATCGACATGAGCACAATCGCCTCAGGAATCACCGTGTCCCCATCGTTCCTATATACAGTGACACAAAACGCAGCACGGGATCAGATAACGCTTACGCCCATTTCACCTCTGTCGAACGGCACACTCTACACCGTTCGGGTCAGCGGAGAACTCAAGGACCTGTCTGGGAACGGACTCGCACCCTCCCAATCCTTCACGTTTCTCGTGGGAACGGACACAACGCCTCCGCGCATCATGACTGTTTCGGCAGCGGGCCCACAGCTTATAGAAGGAATGCTGACCAGCGGCATTGAAAAAACGAGCCCCATAGAAATTCAATTCTCCGAAGAGATGGATCGGACAACGGCGGAGAACGCCGTATCTCTATCGCCTGCCGTGCCCGCAGTGCATACTTGGAATGCATCGGGCGACCGTTTAACGCTCACGTTTCTTCCTTCTCTCGCCTCCCAGACCGTTTACTCCCTGACAATCGCGGACACCGCCTTGGACAAAGCGGGGAATTCTCTGCGGAAAACCCAGTCCTATCAGTTCCTGACAGACGGCACTGCATCGAAGAACCCGGTGGTTACCGGAGTCTTTCAAGAAAATGCCCTCCCGGCAGGCGGCTGCGGAAGCCCCGCCGGCACCTACGGAATGCCGCTCATTGACTTCAGTCCTCTGGACCTGACGCAGGAGATCGATCTGGATACCCCCGCCTGTAAGCGGGGCCTCATACTGCGCGTTTCGTTCTCTCACAACATGGTCCGCACGTCTCTCGTCACATCCGTGTCTTTTTCAAAGGTTCTGGGACCGGGCGACTTTCAGATCGATGACATCTCTGTCACAGGGCCTGACGTGAGCGTCCGACTCTTCTCGGCTGCGCTCCCCACCGCCTATTCTCTCTGGCGTCTGCGAATCAACGGAGGAGCATCAGGAGCTAAAGACACATACGGAAACTTTCTTGCCGCGGACTATACACTTTATGTCTTTTTTTGATAATACTAACGCACATACCGCCTTGGTGATCCGGTGATCCACTTCTTTGTACACCGGCCCGTTGCCACTTTCATGTTGTACGCAGCGGTCATCCTGTTGGGAATGGTCTCGCTAAGCCGCCTCCGGGTCAGCCTCTTCCCCGATATTTCTTTCCCACGCCTTACAGTACTCACGATATACAGCGGCGCGGCGCCGGATGAGATTGAGACCCTCGTCACGAGGCCCATCGAGGAAGCAGTATCAGGGGTTAACGGAGTCAAGAAACTCCGCTCCCGGTCGGAAGAGGGCCTCT
>JACPZR010000306.1 GCA_016195395.1 Spirochaetia bacterium | reverse complement strand
CACAGAGAAAAAAAAAGGCGGTCCCATTACAATCAATCAGAAGCTCGCAGCCAACGCCAAGAAGAGCGGGGTTCTGGACTGCGCCGTGTGCAGCGGTCTGGGGTTTCTGTACGACCCGATGGGCCGCGGTCCCGCCACAGGATCCTACGTCCTCTGTCGGTGCGTGGCGTCACAGAGCCGCGCGGAAGCGCCGCCGTATTTCTATTTCGACGCAGCCGCCAACGAAATGAAACCCTGCCCCGCGCGTGACGCAAGACTCGCCGTAGCGCGCATTCACAGCATCCTGCGAAGCAGCGGGATACCGGACCGCTTCCAGTTCCGATTCCTGTCACCGATTGCGGACTCCTGCCTGAACGACCCTGAGCTCATGAAACTCGTTATGGCAGTGGACCACGTTGTGGACGCCGTGGTGCGACTTGGTGAAGGGAGCGTGGAAAGTCTTTATCTGCATGGACCCACCGGATGCGGGAAGACGATGGTCGCCTGCGCGGCGCTGAATGAGATTGTGCGCCTCTATCAGACCCCTGTCAAGTACGCGAAAATAACGCGTGACGTTTTGGGAAAACTGCGGTCCAGCTTCAACGTTAACTCAGAGATCTATGGGGAAGGCAGGCGCATTGAGGAAGAGCTCGCCTCCGTGCCTGTGCTTGTCATCGACGATTTTGGAGTGCATCAGGAAACAGACTGGGTGGCCGCCGTGCTCTACGACCTCATCGATGCGCGCTATGAACGAAATCTGCTGACAATCTTTACCTCCAATGACCCGATGATCTCATGGAAAGATGTCTCGCGCGGCCGCGTCTACAGCCGCCTTGTTGAGATGTGCAGCGAGATCCATGTGGACGCGCCGGACTACAGGCTCCGGCACAAAAGGACTTTCTGACCGCATGCGAGGCCGCGTATTTCTGGCGCTGGGCTCAAACATGGGCAACCGGAGCGGTTTCCTGGAAGAGGCCAAGTCGCGCCTGACAGGCGCCGGCGTGGTCATCCTGCGTCAGTCAAACGTCCTTGACAACGCTGCAATCCTGTTAGAAAACCAACCGGACTTTCTGAACCAAGTGGTAGAAGTTGATACACAGTTGAACCCCAGGGATCTTTTGTCGTTGGTAAAGAAGATTGAAAAGGATATAGGCCGGTCAACGGTGATCCGGTACGGCCCGCGGGAGATCGACATCGATATCCTTGCCTACCCGGGCGTGCGGCTGGATGCGCCGGACCTTGTGCTTCCCCATCCGGGACTTCATTCCAGAGATTTCATCCGCGTTCTTCTGAAAGACCTGGGAGAGACGCCGGAAAGCGTGGAAACGCCACGGGGCCCGGAGGAAGAGTAATGTTCAGAGTCGCCTCGCGAATCCCCATCATTGGACGTCTCTTGAAAAAGACGGCGCCACGTTATAGAACGTACCAAGGGATTGAATCCGTCCGCACCAAAGCGAATGTCTTCTATTATCCTATACGCGCGTTATTCAGAACAGTGGCGCGCACGCAGCACGCCGAAATCCGGGCCATTGGTCTTGAAAACATCCCGGGGGATGGCAGCGTACTTCTTGTGGGAAACCATCCTAACTCACTCCTGGATTTTTTTAATCTCCTGGTGGTTGTGCGTCATCCGGTGGGAACCCTGATCAAAGACACGCTGACGCGCATTCCAATCGTGGGGCCCATCGTCCGAAATTTTGCGCTGATGGTGCCCATTTCGCGGCGCATGGATTCGGAAGAGACGGGACTGGAAGAAGACGACCGTCGCTCACAGAATGAAGAGTCGCTCAAAGAGGCGGTGGAACTTCTGGTCAAGGGACGTATCCTGAACGTCTACGCAGAGGGTCGCTCTACGGATTCCCGGAAATTGGGGAAGATCAAACTGGGCTTCATGCATCTGGCCCTGTCCGCGGAACGCGAGTTCGATTTCCGCCTCAACCTCAGAATCGTTCCGTACGGCTATTACTACGACCGCATCAATAAATTCCAGAGTTCTGTGTGCGTCGTCTTTGGGCGGCCGTTCAAACTCAAGAGCCTGATGGACATCCCCAAGGATTTTGCCAACCTCCGCGAAGGAGAACGGAAGGCGCTCGAAAAGCGGCTGATGCTTGAAGGCAAGAACCGCCTTAAGAGCGCTGTGGAGGATTTGATCATCTCGATCCCGGAACAGTCGCTCGTGGACTTGATTGACGAGCTCACGCATATCTACGTGTCTACGCCCGCAAAATACATGGGACGTTATTCAAACGTCGCTGAGAAATACAGGATGAGCAAGCTCATCGCAGAAAGTGTGCAGCGCGCCCACAACGATACCGACGGGCGGAACCGCCTTCGCGCGCTCCGGACTCTGGTGTCCGACTACCGGACAGCGCTTGCCAAAGGGAGCATGAGTGACAGGCTGATCCGCCGTGAGCAGTCGGTGGCTTCCGTGGGATACCACCTGAAAGCCGTTGTGCTCGCTGTGCTCTCTACACCCCTTACGTTGTACGGTTACGCGGCCAACCTCATTCCCAAGCAACTGGGCCGGTTCCGCCGCTATTGGGTGATCGACGTGCAAAAACGACAGCGCGTGGACGGGGATGAGCAGGCGATTGTCTGGGCTTTTGCCGGTGTGCTCTTCACGTACCCTGTCTACTGGGCTTTGATCTATTACTGGATGAAGGTGTCCGGGCTGGTTCTTCTGTCGCGGTCCCTGGCCAGCTTTGATCAGGAGACTCTGGCCGCACAGGTGGCCATGCATCCGATCCTCTCCCCGTTGCTCGTTGCCACGGCCGCGGTCTACCTCATGGGACGACTCTGGCGGTTTTCCCTTTTCCACGGAAGACGGATGCGACAGGCCTTTTCCTGGCTCTACGACACCGCGCGCGAACTCCTGTTTGGGGGACGAATCAGGGACCTCCGCAAGTTGCGGTACGAAATCACGGACTGTGTGGATTTCCTAGTGGGCGATTTTCACGACTCATGAAGGCATACAGACTCACAGAAGCGGACAGCATCCGCGCGGCCCTTCAGAAGACCAAGGGGCTCACCGGCCGGTCAGAGGGGCGCGAGTGCCGGATAACGTCGGTTTCGGCGGAGACCAACGCGGCCGACGCAGTCATCCTGGAAGTGACCGGCTCACCCGGGATGCTCCTGACCTTTGGATTCAAGGATAACCTCCTGCGTGTTCGGCTCAACAAGCTCGATGATACGCATTTTTCCGTAAAGGACGTGTCCATTGAGCCCGTGCAGCGCGGCGCGGCACGCGTTTTCAATATTGAAGTGGATGCCGTGGACGTTCAGGTGACTCCCCCCGTGGACATTGCGTCCAGCGTGGCGCTTTACGGCAGGACTTCGAGCATTGCGCGCATCTGTCAAATGATGAAGATGCAGCTCCACGAGCATCTCAACACACGGGGATTCATGATTTCGGAGTCGGACATCGGCTTCTTTTACAATACAGACTCTCCGCTCCTTGTGGAAATGGAAACCAAGGGCAAGATCTTCTTCCTGATCGACTGTCTGGCGCGAAAAGTTGTGAAGGAACCGGAATTCCACGACTATTCAGCGGACATGACTGAAGCCAAACAAGACGCATTCTTTACCCAGCTTTCGAGGGAGAAGGTCCGGTCCGAATTCATCTTTCCGTTTCGGGAACACTCGGGGACTCCCATGGGACACATAACGCTCCGGTCTACCATGCCCGGCCTCGGTAATCATATCTTGGGCGCAGCACAGCCCAAAGACCTCAAAATTCTCACAGCATATCTGCTGGAAAGATCAGAGGCGCTTGTGTTTGAAATGGAGATGACCGCCGTCAAGGGCTGGGCCAAGGTTTCAGACAAATTGGAGATTCAAGATCTGAGTCAGGACGGCCGGGGTATCCGCTTCACCGTGCCGGGGCAAGGGCTGGAAAAAGTGGTGCGACGGGGCGGCAAAGTGCAGTTTGTGCTGCGTCCCGGGGACAATCCAGAGCACGGCTATATTGGGACCGTCCGGAACGCCAAACCAGTGCCTGAAGGCATGTCGGTGGGTGTCCGTATCCAGCGAGGGAGCCACCCCGATTCTTTGGATTTGCTGGGACGGTTTGCGCGGTCTCTCCGCCCTGCTCTGGACAAGGCATGATTGCCAACTGCTGCACCCGTCAGAACACTGATGCTGAACAGCGTCACCGATAAGGAGAACATATGTCAACCCCTGAAGCGCCCAACAATACCGCAGCTGACGAAGCCAACGCCGGGCCATTTGAGCCCGTCACCAGACACATCGTGATGGAAAAGGACCTGAATGCGTTTGGGAATCTGTTCGGAGGTGCGCTCCTCGCGTGGATGGACGAAGCGTCCGCGCTCTACGTGATGGAAAAGATCGGTTACGCGGACTTTGTCACAGTCAGTCTGGACGACGTTGATTTTCATGCTCCCGGACACCGCGGGGATGCCATTGTGATCAGCGCGCGGGTCCTGAAAACGGGATCATCCTCAATAACGTTGCAGACGCGGGCGGAAGTGATGGATCCACGCACAGGGCAGCGCAAAGAGATCATCAACTGTAAGATCGTCTTCGTATGCCTGCGGGACGGCAGACCGTACCGCTATTTTGAGTCGGAGCAGTACAAGCAGCGCGCGCATTAGGAGGCCCTGCACGCAGATATTGCGCGCAGGGATATCGCTATCCTCAGCGCTCTCTGGGCACCAGCTTCTCCTGCGGGTTCAGGAAGTGGCCCAAAAAGACCGACGTCACCTCAGCCAATGAACCGTCCGGAGCCTTGATGACATACGTGGAGTAATCCTTCTGGCCCAATACATCCAAGCGCACGGTCTCAACGTCGCTCAAATTCCGCTTATACACCAGTTCTACGGCAAAGGAGGCCTTCTTGTCCAGATCCTCTGGAAGCTTCTCGATAAACCGCACGGCCTTCCAGTCCACTATGTCATTGATGAGAGCGGTCACTTCACCCACGTTGACCTTCCCTGGGAATGGAGAAAGCATCTGCCATGAGTCCCCGCTTTTCCCCAGCTGTACATTCTTCTCAGTATTCTTGAACACAGCGTTAACCGCAGTCACAGACTCTTTCTTCACGGAATCGGGCATGATCTGTCTGTTCCGGAAATATTCTGTGGATCCTGCGCCCGCCGCGCTCCGAAGGTTGCTCTGCACCAGGAATATCTTGTCTTCTTCATCCAGCCGGACATAGTTCTCTGATCCGTGCGAGCTTGCCCGGCCTACGCAGAGCGAGTAGTCGCGGTCGGCCGTGAGGATAACGTTTAAACAAACAGGACGACCGGAAGAATCCCGGCCCATCTCAAGGTCGGCCACGCGCGCGGCGGACGCTTCCACGCCGTAATATCGGCGCGACTTCTCAATCGCCTCAAAGAGGTCCCGAATCCGGTCCCGATCCGCGTGGTGCCGCCCCTGGCCTTTTCCGCCCTTGACAACTTCCAAATCCCAGAAGTATTCCTGTTTTCCCGGCTTCAAGATGCGGGACAAGCGGTCCTTTTCTTCTTTCTCCGTCCGGGGCACCGCATCTCCTCGGATGAGGTTCACATCTGCGCCGCCAAAGTCAGGGTCTTTGATCGTTATACGTGTAACGTCGGACTGCGCCAGCTTGACGATGGAACGCGCGCCGGAATATCCGCCCTTAAACCAGTCAAACGGATCCTGAACCAGAAACAGAACCAACAGCAGCGCAACGTTCACACTCAACAGCGCGAACCCGGCATTCTTCCGAAGAACTTCCAGATATTTCATGATGCGCCTCCACCCTCGATCCCGCGCCTTCTGTTCCGCTTGATGAGCCGGAATGTTCCATAAATTGCCAGAGCCAACGGAATGGTGAGCACATGAAGCCAAGTGAAGAATATTTGAAACCCGCGCCCCGTGTCACTCAGGTAGTCGATCGTTCTGACCCGGGAGCGTGCGGCGGACAACTCCGTATCTCCGCGCGCCGCTTCCATCAAGTTGGACAGGAACGCCCAGTTCAAACGGAAGATGCGCATGTTGAGTTCGTTCTTGAGAAGCATGTCTGATACGATGTACGGTGTGCCGATCGCAAGGATATTGGACACAGAATCGCCCGTCTGCCCGCTCCTAAACATTGTTTTATCAATGCCTTTGGGGAGTGTGTCCCCGGAAAACGCGCTCTTGAAGCGACCCGTTGCCATAACAGCGAGCGGATGTCTCTCCGGCAGGTATGCGTCGCCGGGACCGCCGATCTTCAACATCTCGCGCAGGTCCATCTGGGATGATGTCCGTTGCACGGCGCGTCCGGTGGTCTGAACAAGGGTTGTATAACGCACGCTGTCGCCCTGAACGTTCGGGTCCACTTTCAGCCCGGAAAACCACGGAAACACCACCTGCGCGTTTCCACGCAGAGCCTGATAGTCGGCGTTGATATCCCCGTCATCGCGGCTGTAGACGGCCCAAGCAGGATTGGGCACTTCCCTGATCCGCTGGCCAAACACTTCTTGAGCAGGAGCCGGCCGCGAGGGTTCAAAGAGAATCTCGCCCAGAACACCCAGACCGTATTTTCCAAGCCATGCGTTCATAGCGCGCAGGTCTTCCTCGGGGATGCTCGCAGACCCGCCGCCGGGGCCTCCCAGGCCCAGACGGGCCATCTGGGGGTCCGGATCCTGAAGCTGAAAATCAAAACCTTTCAGGAGAAGGATAACGTTTCCACCGCGCATGATGAACTGGTCCAGATGGTAAACTTCCTTATCCTCCAGACGCGGAAGACCTGCGATCAACAGTGTGTCCACGGATGCGGGAACTCGTTCCCCCAGGTTCACGTCAGTCACAGTGCCGGAGTCCCGCTCCACGAACGTGCGGAAACCGTAGAGATTGTCCTTTCCCTGATCCTTGTAATTCTGCCAGCGCCGCATGTCCAAGGTGCCCGGCGCCCGGACAAAGCCAAGCCCGCTCACCGCGTCTTTGCGCGTCATCTTCTTGATTTCTTTGAGGATGCGGTACTCCAGCTCGTCCAGAATCCGCCCGTCGTCAATGCCCAGCACTGTGCTCTTATCTCCGGCCTGGATATAAATGCCAAAGTACCAAAGCTTCTGGGTGATTTCGTCCGCACGCTCCTGCTCCAAAGGTACGCCTTGAACGCCGCGGGACTCGGCCAGCTTGCGTTTCTCTTCCGAGTCAGGATTCACAATCCTAAGTCGGACCTTCTTCCCGCCTACTCGCCCGATCTCTTCCAGCTGCGAAATGACGGGGCCCAGAATGGACAGGATTTCCCCGGGCACGTCCTGGGAGATGTAGGCTTCAATCAAGATTGGGTCTTCCAGGCGCGCAAACACCTGACGCGTGCTGTCAGACACCGAGTTCACTTTATCCCTGCTCCAGTCCATGCGGCAGTTCATCTTTGAAGCCACGCCGTTGGTTAGAAAGAAAAGAACAATAACGTTAAAGTACAGGAGACCCCGATCGCCGTTGACCCGGGCCACAAAACGTTGAAACGCTGTTTTCATCGTTCCCTCCGGAGAAGCCATACGTTGACAGAAATCATAAGGAGCATAAACGATACGTAATACATAAGGTCGCGCATATCAATCAGGCCGCGCGAAAACGACATGTAATGGTAGCTGTGTGAAAAGAAGCCCACCAAGACTCCGAGATCAGGCGGCAGGTGCTGGCTGATGATGTAGTAATTGGAAAGAAACATGAAGAGGCTCAAGAAGAAGCTCACGATGAAAGCGACAATCTGCTCCCGCGTGAGCGCGGAAATTACCATCCCCATGCTCACGTAGGCCCCGGCCATCAGAACCGATCCCAGGTACATGGCCACAGTGGTCCCCACGTCCATGTTTCCCATGATCCAGACCCAGATGGTCAGCGGAATGGAGGCGAAGATGATGCCGCTCACGTACGTCCATGCAGCAAGGAACTTGGCCGACACCAGATCGATCTCGCGGAGGGGAAGCGTTCTCAGGAGTTCTATGGTCCCGCTCTTCCGTTCCTCTGCCCAGATGCGCATAGAGATAGCCGGCACCATCAGAATGAACGTTACCGGCAGGAGATTCATGTAAGACCGAATGGAAGCCGTCTTGGCGTCCCAGAATGCGGGCACTAGATCAAAGATCCCAAGAAAGAAGAACAAGAAATTGAAGAAGAGACATGTGATGGCAAACACGTAACCAATCGGCGTGTTGAAATAGTTACGAAGTTCGCGGAGGTATACGTATTTGACGTTTGGCTGGAGAATATTCATCAGATCGTCAACTCCCGGAATGTTTCTTCAAGAGAACGTGCGGACGGCCGGAATTCGCGGATCTGCCATCCTGATGCGGCCACCTGTTGAAAGAGCGATTCGGGGGATACCCCCGGCGCGGTGGCGCACGAATAGCGGTGAAAGCCGTCCGCTGATTTCTCCTCAGCGACTGACGTTATCCCTTGGAGCCCTTTCAACCGGCCCGCGATGCCTTCACCTTTTGCGGACAGGAAAATACCGCTCCCGCTCCGGAGTCGGGCCATGCTTTCATCCGCTACCACGCGGCCGCGCGCGATGATGATGACGCGTTCGCAGATGTCTTCCACTTCCTGGAGAATGTGAGTAGAGAGAATCAAAGTGGCGGTCTGCCCCAGGTCACGGATCAGTCTGCGGATCTGAAGAATCTGATTGGGGTCCAGTCCCGACGTTGGTTCGTCCAGGATGATAACGTCAGGCTTGTGGATCAAAGCGGCCGCAAGCGCTGCACGCTGACGGAACCCTTTTGACAAAATGCCCAGCGGTGAATACAAATGAGAGCCCAGTTCCAGCTTGTCCACCATCTCACGCCCCGCGGCTTCCAAAGCGTCTCCTGATAAACCGTGAACGCGTCCCACAAACTCCAGATATTCGGAGACGAGCATTTCCGGATACTGCGGGCTCGATTCCGGCAGATACCCAATGCGACGTTTCACCTTGATCAGGTTGTCCTCATCTGCCAGATCCATGTCCGCCACTTTCACAGAACCGGACGTGGGCTGCAGATAGCCGGTGAGCAGACGCAGCGTTGTTGTTTTCCCTGCGCCGTTGGGACCCAGAAGCGCGGTAATGCCTGAATTCTTCTGGATTGTAAAGTTCAGATCGCGGACAGCCGCGAAGTCCCCGAAGGACTTAGAAAGACCCGTGACTTCGATCATCGGTGCCAAGGAGTCATAAACGCCCCTCTATGGCAAGACACAATCCAACCTTGGATTCGCGTAAAATGACTGGAACCTGAGAGGGCCCTCCGGGGTCAGAACATGGCGCTCATCATTGGGCGAATGCATGTCCCCAATCGAAAAGGGACATGCCTCGCATCATGCTATTTTTCCACAGAGAAGCTTTTGTCGTATGGGCCCCAGCCGGACGTCTTCACGCCGTTGGCCTCCGACCCTTCGTACTTGAGCTGCCCCGTCTTTGCGTGGACCTTCAGCGCCCCGCCTGCGGCGTCTGAAATGACCCCTGCGTGGATAGCAGCCCGGCAGATTGACGAATCAGTCGTGTACGGGCCTGTGCCCCAGACACTGCCGCCAGCAACAGCACAGCCGGCTGGGCACGTGGCCGACAGACTGCTCTTTGCTTTGGCTCCAAGCGACTTGTACGTGCTTGAGCAATCGAGTGCGACCGGCTTACTGCACGCCGCAAATACGATCAGCCCCGCCGCCGCAAGGATGGTTACGAGTGTTTTCTGCATTGTTTTACCTCTGGACAATAGATTGATTCCAAGTAACCATACTCCGACAGCGCTCCGAACGTCCATCGCATTTGGAGACCCAGACGCGTTATGCGGACAACGGTCGAAACGCGACTGCTTGAAGGGACACGAGGCGGTCGTTCACAAGCAGCCCCTCCGCCGTCAGTGACCGCGTGGGATGCGCAGCAAGGATACCCACATCGCCACTCGACCCACGCCTGTGGAGTTGGACGCGGCAGTCGCACAAATCATTCAGGAGTTGTTCCCCTGTCTCATAGTGGGGCTCATCTTCAAAAGACAAAT
>JACPZR010000249.1 GCA_016195395.1 Spirochaetia bacterium | reverse complement strand
TCGTCCGCGAATGCGGACTGGCACGATACTACGAACTGAACGCAAGCCGCGTTACGATTGTTATGAGGAAGTAGCAGGAGAATAGATATGAAGACGATTTTGGCAGTAGATGATTCGGCGGCAATGCTCAACATGGTCCGTCAGGCCTTGGAATTCGGGGGCTACAAGGTCCTCGTGGCGGAAGACGGCCGCCAGGCGCTGGAACGCCTGAAGCAGGCCGCGGCTGTGGACCTGATCGTCACGGACATAAACATGCCGGTGATGGATGGGATAACGTTTATCAAGGAATTCCGCAAAAACAACGCTGATACGCCGATTCTTACTCTGACCACTGAGTACGACGATGACGTAAAAAAGACAGGCTTTGAAGCCGGAGCCAACGGCTGGATTGTGAAACCCTTCCAGCCCGCGCAGTTTCTCGACATTGTCAAGCAGCTGCTCAACTAACCGGGGACAACGCATGCGTCAGGCCGTAATAGTCCTTGTAGTAGAGCCCCGGGCGGAGGCTCTGATGGAAACCCAGCGCGCCCTGTCCGGGTCGGGTCTGGAAGTTCGCGGCGCCACCAATGCAGCGGAGGCCCTGATGCAGCCGCCGGACAATGTGGGCGTAATTGTGGCCGATATCGACGCGGCGGACAGCGGCAGAAGCCTGCTCAACGCGCTCGAGACCTGGTTCCCGGATGCTGCCGTGATCGGCTGCGCGCATCGGCCGCTCCCCCCCGGCAGCAATGAGCGTTTTTTTGACGTTATGCAGAAACCCGTGCCGGCAGCGTCGCTCCTTGCGAATGTGCTGAAAGCGGCAGAGTTTGCACGCGAGCTCCGCGAAACCCGCGCCCTGGAGAAGATGGAAAAAGAGCAGTTTCGAAACCGTCTGGAGTGGCTGCTTTGGAAACGCACGCGTGATACCCGGCAGATGATCGATTACGGCCTCCAGCTTGTAACCAACCTGCGGCACGCCATTGCCCAGGGCGAGGGCGTAGGAAACCTGGTTACGCAGGCGGAGTTTGTTCCCCTCCTTCCCCAGACAGACGACGGGAAAAGACTGCTCCCGGAAAACATGGTGACCTCAATGACCAACAGCGCCAAGGCTGTGCGCGCTTGGCTTCAGTCGCTCGAAAGGTTCGGCTCTATTGACAGCGCCCGGTACCCGCGCGAGACACTCGACGCCGCCGGTGTGAGCGCGGCGCTGGAGCGTGCTCTACAAGCCGTGGAAAAGTTTCGCCGCGTTGGAAATCAAACTGTGGCTGTAGACCCGGTAGGCTTTAAGGGCGCCATTGCGTGCAATACAGAAGCCATAGAGATGACGCTTCGCGAGCTCTTGACCAATGCCTTCAAATACTCTCCTCCGGGTTCAACCATCAGCGTATTTGAGCTCCGAGGAGGCGCGTCGGTTTCATTGGCGGTGATCAACGATGAAAGACCGGACATGAAAAATATCGAACTGTCCACGGAGGCGTTCATGCCCTTTGCGCGGACGAACAACGTGTACCACGACGATTTTCTGGACGAAGAGCTGAGCCTCGGCATTGGACTGCCGGTGATTCAGGACGCTATGCAGCAGAACGGAGGCGCCATCTTCCTGAAAGAAATCAGAGATCATTCGGAGGGAGCCCCAAAGACGCGCGTACTGGCTGAAGTCATCCTGGGTCCGCGCGTTAATACCCGTTCCGAGTAGACGCACCGTTACGCTCACCCGGCTGTCCGCGCGTTAGGAAGTGCTTCATCAACACCTTTCGGAGAGTACGCAGCTCCACCGGTTTCGCCACATAGTCCGCCATTCCCACCTCCTGGCAGCGCTCACGGATCCCGGGCGAAGTGTCCGCCGTCAGCGCAATCAGGACTGGCGGGTTCTGTCCCTCATGGACTCCGTGGACTTTCCGCACCAGAGAAAAACCGTCCATATCCGGCAGGTGCAGGTCCAAAAACACAAAGGTGTACTCCCCGTCCCGCATCATCTGAAGAGCCTCTTCCGCCGACCCTGTCCTCTGTATTTGCCGTATCCCGACTTCTTCAAACATCATCTGAAGCAGCATTGCGTTGACGTTATTGTCCTCTACAATGAGAATGCTTGAGTCCTTCAACTGCCCATCCAGCGAGTCCGTCCATCCCGGCATGTCGGCATTCATGAAACAGAAGGAACAACTCCTGTTATGACGCTTTCCATATCTCCAGAGAGGGCATGGTTCCATCCTGGCCGTGAACGTGACCAACGTGCCGGCTCCGGGAGCGCTCTCCACACGGATCGTCCCCTTCATTAACGCCACGACGTCTTTCACAAGCGACATGCCGAGGCCTGATCCGGCAAATTTTGAATCACCGCTCTTCCCCAGCTGTCGGAACGGCTTGAAGAGAAGGCTCTTCTGCTCCGGTGGAATGCCTATGCCTGTGTCTTGGATTTCGAACTTCAGAAGCGACTGGTCCAAAAATCAAATACGGACTGAACGTCGGGACTCCCGTATGCATGACTGCATGCTTTTACAACGCTTCCTACCATTTCAATCACATTGGTTCTAACGTTATCCAATACCACGCGGTCCGCTTCACCTTTGAAAACGGTCAGAGAGTGATTGACCAGCTCCAGAAGGTGATGGCCGGCATCCGCGATGAGGTCGATCATCTGGACCTGTCTCTCCGCATCCAGGCCCGTTTTGAGGAGCGATGCGGCGGCAACCATAGAAGATACCGGGGTGCGCAGCTCATGATTTAATGCAGCGAGGTGGTGCCTCTGGTTTTTTTCATCCTCGTTGGCACGCTCAAGGGAATCATTCCGCTGCCGTATGAGGGAGTTCCGCTCCGACATGTCCGTGACCACAACGTAATGTGTTCCCGGTCGGCCGTCCTCACGGCGGAACCTCCCGCCGGACAAAGCAGCTTCCATAACGCAGCCGTCCTTTGTCGCATAGCGATGCTCCCCGTCGATCTCCCCGCTGGAAATAAAGCGTTCCACTTGGGCCCGAACCTTTTCAGACAGTTCAGGAGAAACGAAGTCCGCGGGCTCGCAGCCTATGACCTCATCCACCGCGCGACCCATCCAAGCCAGCCACTGGTCCGTAGCGTCAATGATGCGTCCCGCCGGGTCCAGAACATAAGCCATGATCGGAAGCTGCCTCCAGGGAATGGAGTGTTCGACGGCAGGCTGACGTGACGAAGCCCGCATAACGCTGACAGAGCGAAATATTTCAACAAATCTATGAAACACGGCTGATAATTGCATCCGAGTCCGAATTCAGTCCTAAAGCAAATCTGATCGAAAGGGGTCCAGTTCTGTGATGCCTGGGCGCAAGCAAAAAAAACTTAGCCGGCATTGTGCCGAGGCAGTCGAGCTTAATGTGTGCGCCGCTTTCCGTCAGCGCCCGCGCCTCCGAATTCAACGCGGATTGCAGCACAACGCTCGAGGATTTTGTCAGCGAGCCGCTTCTTTCTTGCCTCTGATTGTGGCAGAACAATAGAAATAGAAATCGACTCATAACGTCCGCTCCCCACTTCTTTAAGGAGTTCATCTTCCGGGAGCATACCAACGAACCTAGCGGCAACGCCGGAGTGAGCAAGAATCAAGTAATGCATGAGGACGCCAAGTTCGTGCGGATCACCGGGGAAGGCAGCGGCCAGGTGGACAGGATGCTCTGTTGGACGAATCCCCTCGTCGTCCGCGGCGCGCCAGAGGCAGGCCGTGATCCATCGTGAAAAGACATGTTCATCGGCCACGCTGATCCTGCCGGCTTCCCACGCATCGCCCACGAGCACCGTCAGGGGGTGAACCTCGCCAAGTACCCACTGATCAAACGAGATTTTTTTCCGACGCGCCTGAAGCTCCTTCTCGAGCTCCTGGAGCCGGCCGGATGCAATCAAGGACAGACGACGCTCCTCCTCCGGTGTCACCCGCAGCTCCCGTTTCAGGAGTCTCTCGCGTCCGTCAGCCAGAATGTCCTTCAGGCGTTCGCCGTTTTCCAAGCGCGACCGCACGTGGACCAGCACTTGGTAGTCCTCGTCCGAATAATAGTGGTACCCGTTTCCGGCCTGCACCGGGAGAAGAATGCTGTGACGCTCCTGCCACTTTCGAATGCGGGCCGGCGAAAACCCTGTCAACCGCGTGAGGTCTTTGATCAAAAAACGCACAATGGAACAAAAAAAACGGGCAGCCATTTGTCAAATGTTTTACAATTAGTTGTGACACTCAGTGCGGGCGACGGAACTCGTGAAAGACCCCTCTAAAAGCTGGTTGCCCCCACCGGCCGGAGGCCCTGACTAGGCCCGTGCCAGCCAAGGGCCGCGTACAGCGCCGCGCTCAAATTTCTGTGCGATTCCTTCTCGCACTCATCTGCGGCACTCTCTTTGCAACGCTCGCCTGCAGCGCTCCCAAGAAGCCACCCGTCGCACGCGGGGGGACTTTGGACCTGTCGTCGTGGAACTTTGACCAAGACGGACCCGTCTTTCTGAACGGAGAGTGGGAAATCTACTGGAATCATTTCTATTCCGCGGACGATTTCGCTGATCCGGAACAGACCACGCGAATCCTTTCTGAGCGTCGCTTCATCACGGTACCGGGTGACTGGAACACAGAACTCAAGGCCGAATTTCCCGGCAGTTCTTTTGGCGATGGTTACGCCACACTCCGCCTGCGTCTCACTCTGAACGACACGTCCCGCCTGGTTGTATTCAACACGCTCGCGGGATCGGCGTTCCGCCTCTACTGTGGAGACCGACTGATCCGGCAGTCCGGCGTACCCAACACCACCAAGGACCTCACCCAGCCGGAAGCCGTGCCCACGCAGACCCCGCTGGGCGCCTGCCCCGGAGGCGACTTGATCTGGCAGATCGCGAATTTCCACCACGCATACGGCGGCCCGCGTTATCCACTGAGATTATCCACACTCCAGAACGCACAGCGGTTGAACACACTGAAAGATCTGGGGGATATGGTCCTGATTGGCGCCACCTTTCTGGCATTCACGTACCATTTCCTGCTCTGGCTTCTCCTGCGGCGGGACAAGAAGTCGTTATTTTTTTCCCTGATGTGCCTGTGCCTGTCAACCCTGGGTCTTTCATCAGAAAAGATTTTCCAGCGGATTCTTTCATATAACGTTTACGCGCTGGAATTCAGGCTGGAGTTTCTTTCGGTCACAATCGGTCTTTTGACAACGTACCTCTTTGTGCGTTCGCTATACCCCCGTGAAGCTCCCCGGTGGGTGGCTGTGGGGCTTACGTTCTTCGCGGTGCCATTCTCCATTGCCGTGGCGCTTGCTCCCGTCCGTGTCTTCACGATGGGACGCAATGCCATGCAGACATATATTCTCGTGGGCCTTGTGCTCATATTGTTTTCAACGGTGCGGGCCGCCCTGCGGGGGCGCAAAAATGCGGCGGCGCTTCTCGCAGGTCTTGCTTTCCTGTTGTGTACCACCGCGAATGACATTTTGGTGCTCCGTCATTACTACAGCGGTCTGCGCCTGGCGCCTCTGGGCTTCTTTGGCCTCATCTTCTCGCAATCCGCTGTTCTGGCCCGGATGTTTGCAGCCGCACAGCGGACGGCGGAGCATCTCTCGGAGAACCTACAGCAGGAGGTGGACATAAAGACCCACGCTCTCCTGCAGACGAACGCAGAGCTCCTGGAGGCGGACCGGGCCAAGACAACGTTCTTTCAGAATATCTCGCACGACTTGAGGTCGCCTTTGACGTTGATCATGGGTTACGTGGATTTTGCGCGCTCCAAAGGAGAAGCACTCACGGGAGAGAGCCTGCGAATTGTAGACCTGCAGGCCAGAAGACTTCTTCGGCTGGTCAACCAGCTCCTGGATATGCAGCGGCTGGCAAGCGGACGAATGGCGCTTGTGACAAAACCGGTGGACTTTGGCACGCTGGCCGTCCACGTTCTAGCCTCATTTGACCCCTTCGCGCGGCAGCGCTCCGTCCAACTCCGGTCGCGCATTTCTGAAGGCCTGCCCGTTGTGCGTGTGGACATTGACAAGATGGAACGCTGCCTTTATAATTTTCTATCCAACGCCTTGAAGTTCACGCCGGAGGGCGGGACCGTGAGACTCTCTGTAACACGGGACAACGGCGGGATCAAGGTAGAAGTGGCGGACTCCGGCAAAGGTGTGGAGCCCGGCCGCCAGAACACGTTATTCAGGCGTTTTGGACATACATCGGGCGGGCTTGTTCCGGGCCAGGAGGGCACAGGCCTTGGCCTCTCACTCGTGAAGGAGTTCGTGGAATTGCACGGCGGCGTTGTGGGGTTTTCTCAGAATTCCGATCCTGAAATGTCCGGTGCTGCATTCTGGTTCACGTTACCCGGCGCGCCCGCGGGCACGGAAGCGGTACCGCTGAGCGAACATGAAATCACAGCCATCGCAAGATCTGCCTCCATCGAAGCCGGCATACTGACTGAGCAACGTCTGCATCAGGAAGAAACCCCGCTGCCCACAGCCAAAGCGGAGATCCTTGCGGTCGATGACGATCCTGCCATACGAGACTTGATTCAGGCCGTTCTGCGGCACGCCGGCTACCATGTAGAAACCGCGGAGCATCCGGAGGCGGCGTGGAAGGCGCTCGCAGAACGCCGCCCGCACATCATCATTTCCGACGTATCCATGCCCGGCATGTCCGGCCCCGATTTCATCCGCCGCGTCAGATCAGATCTTCCCGGAGGCGATGTTCTCCCCGTCATTTTCCTGACAGCGCACGCAGAAGCAGAACGAAAGGCGGAGCTGGAACAAGCCGGCGGCAACAGCGTTCTCACAAAACCATTCCGCAGGGACGACCTCATCTACGCCGTGGAATCGCTCCTCCGTCCCAAGTCGTAACCGACGTGCAGTGGCATGGTCCTCATCCAGAGCGTGTTAAAGCGATTTGACGGGGCACAGGCCCGCCGATTTCACGAATCATGCCCGTGAAATTCCTTCTGAACGAAGGCCTGAGCTATCTGGGAGAACTGGGCCCGGGGCGCAGTCTGAAACTCGTATCGTCGATTCACGTCAATAGAATCCTCTATATATCTGAACACGTTTCGCGCGCGGACATCCTCCACGTCCTCAAAGGCGCTGACCTGGACAAAGCGATCGCCTTGATTCAAGCGCTCAAAAACGAAGACGTGGTCTCTCTGATGAATTCCATCCGCCGCGAAGAGATCGTCTATCTAATACAACACCTTCCCGTGAACGACCTGATTCACTGGATGCAGCATGTCCCCATTCCGTACACGGTGTCCATTGTCGGCGCCCTCGGGGCCAAAGAGTGCACACACATGCTCCATGCGGCCGGGATCGACCGGTCGCTTCTGGTTATGAGGCACGTAAAACCGGGGGATCTCGTGGAGCTGATCCGTGCGGCCGGCATGAAGGAAACGGTGACGCTCGCAGGCGGATTGTCGGCGGAAGACCTCCAGAAATGGCTGCGGGCACGCGGGGTGCACGACCTTCTTGTTCTTGTGCCGAGCATTGGCGCCGCCAATCTTGTGAAAGTGGTGGAACAGCTGGGGGTAAAGAAGGCCATCGGCGTCTTCCAGGACCTGACGGCGCCGGACATTGCGCTTCTCCTCCGGAACGCAAAAAAGATGCGCTTTCCCAAGCTGAACGCCAAGGCCAAGAAACTCCTGGGGGAAAAAACCACTCCCAGAAAGAAGCAGAAATAACCGCTGGATGGCTGAATCCATGAACCATATGCCCCCCGCGCGGGTCTAAGCTATTTGTCCGGGGCGGCCCGATTCCCGCGAGATTTGCCCTCATCATTGGGCTTCCGGAGCGCTGGCTGACGATGATATAAAGGATGCCTGCGCGCGCTCGACGTT
>JACPZR010000248.1 GCA_016195395.1 Spirochaetia bacterium | reverse complement strand
TCTTCCGCCGTGAGTCGTGGGCAATGACCACCGAGGCCTTCTTGTTCCGACGCTTCAGGAAGTCGCAAAAACCCACGGTCGCTTTACCTACAGTCCACGCGTTCATCCGACCGGGGCCGTTGCCGATCACACCGCGCAGACCGCCGGTTCCAAACTTCAACTCAGACGTGTAGTAATCGAGAATCTCTGAGGGTTTTCCCTCCACCAGTTCCTGGTATGCCTTTACAGCTTCTTCCCGCACCGACAGCGGAAAGCAGGGGGCTGCCCAATCCAGGATGGCTGATTTGACTTGGCTTTGTTCGTCGTTTTGCATGGTCTTGAGCCTCCGGTCGTATAGCTGTGGATATGTATCGTCAAGAACGATTCCGTTGCGGATGCCCCTGTATTTTGACGCCCCGGCTGTCGAAAATCAATGAGAAAGCAGGGAATCGCAAAAGTCATTTTTTATTGACCGCAAAGGCACCTGCTGTAGTTTTCCACCAAAGGACGTATGATCTCACCGGAAACGCGAAATAACACGCTAATCCTGCACATCCAGGAACCGCGTGTCGACATGGTCGTAGCACGAAAATTCCGTGAAGGTCTCAGCTCCTTCCTGAAGGATAAGCCGCGCCGCATTGTTTTGAATCTGAAGGACACCGAGTATTTTGACAGCTCTGCTTTGGGAGCTCTCGTTGCCTTTATGAAAGATGTCAAGGCCTACGGCGGTCAGCTGGTCCTCTGCAACTTGTCCCGCTCCCTCTTGACGCTCCTCAAGCTGTCCAAGCTCGACCTCCTGTTCGAGATTTCGGATGACTTAGAAAAAAGCGTCAAATAACAACGCCTCCAACCTGTCCAAAAACTCTCCCCTTGCTGAATATTGACCATCCAGGCGGTCGATTCTATTACCAATGGGTTCAGGGGAGAGGGAGTTTCTTGCGGAAATGCCGCCCGCCAATGCCGGCGCGGAGAAGCAGGAAGAGACCATGGCCCAGGCCATGCGGCGCGTCTTTGGGCGCGGCGCGGAAGACTACACTGAAGTCACGGTCATCGGCTCCGAAATCAACCGGATCGCGCACCTCTTCTACCTCCTGAAGGCCGACGACAAGAGCGTTATCCTCAACTACCAAGCGGAGAATTACAAGGCGCATGTGGTCCAAGTCTCCGACTACAATGTAGTACTGTCCGTCCCCGGTTTTGAAGAAGGGTCGCTCCGCCGCTGCCGCTTGAAGTTTGAAGTGGCGAACATGCTCTACCAGTTTGAAGTGGCGATGCTGGAAGTGGGCCGCGAGCGGGTCACCATCAAGGTGCCGGCCTTCATTCAGTCTGCCAAGCGGCGCAAGTACACACGTATTCATTTGGACGACCTGTTCATGAAGTACGCCCTCCTCTACCGCCCGATCTTTGGACGACGTGGAGCCGGACAACTGATTGAGAACAGATACCCGCATCTGATCAGCGAGCTCCGACGTGATATCCCCAACATGCCGCTCATCAACCGCATCATCACTGAGGAGATATCAGATATTTCGCCCGACTTCGAAATCAAGTACGCAGGCCAGTCGAAACAGGGAAGTCTTTTGGAAACACTGGTCTGGGAAGAAAAGAAGACGTTGTTCATCCGCGACACCGGCAAGGTGGAGCACTACTACGAAGCGGCGTCGCCCTATGGTCTCTTGAATTACCGCCGCGAATTTCTTTGGCTGGCCCGGCAGAGTAACGAACAAGAAGCCATTGACTTTCTTGACCAGGTCCGGCGCGATGATACCAAGAAGTTTCTCACCAGTTACATCTGCGCCCCCTTGACGATTTTTGACACCGTCGTTGGCCAGATGTATGTTTCTGGAACTGTGCTCGAACGCCGCTTTCTCAATCCCGACCAAGCGCAGCGGGTGGACCTTCTCGCACAGCTTCTCAGCTATGCCATGAGCAAGACCGTGATTGCGCGCGCATTCTTTATGCATCCCGTTACGCGCGTAATCAACGTAAGTCTGGGGGGACTGCTGTTCGAGGTAACAAACCGCGCCGTCTTTGATTACCTCACCGACCACGACCACGTTAAGGTCCGCGTCCCCATCCGTCACCAGGAGCTGGAGCTTCAGGGCGAGATTGCGCGCTATTACCCCACGAAGGATGGCTTCAACGTGGGGATCCGATTTTATCACGCAGCGCCCGGCGACTTGAAGGTGCTTGAACAGTTCATCTACGAGCGCGGCCGGACCGCCTTCCGACAAACGGCCATGCTCTAGCGCGCGGCGTGAAACGCTGCGTTCGCCGCCTTATACTTTGAATTTTTCGCGCAAGGCGGCAATCTCTGGCTGGAAACTCTGCCACAGCGCGGCTTTGTCGGGTGAAAATGTGGACGCTACGCCCTGCCGTATCAGATCGATGATTTCGGTGACCGTGAAGTCCAAATACTTGTAAAACTTAAAGTATTCATCCGTCAGGGTGACGTTGAAAATTTCCGGATCGTCTGTGTTGACCGTGCACGTGAGCCCTGCGTCGTAGTAGCGGCGCACGGGATGGTCCTTTTCACGGCGCACGTATTTCCCGGTAAAGATGTTCGATGTGAGGCAGACTTCCACCGGGATGTTTTTTTCGCGCAGAAGATCCATAAGGGATGGATCCTGAATCACAGACGTTCCATGTCCAATGCGTTCCGCCTGAAGAAGCTGCACGGTGTCCCGGACAGACCATGGACCGTCGTCTTCACCGGCGTGCGCTACAGCGTGAAGACCTTCCGCGCGCGCCTGCGCGAATACTTCGCGATAATCCCGCGCCGGGCCCATGAGTTCCGCGCCGCCCAATCCAATGCCGATGATGCTGTTCTGTTTTGCCGCAAGCACGCGTTGGAGATTTCGGCTGGCGTTTTCCGGTCCAAACGTGCGCGAGACGTCTATCAGATAACGCACTTCCGGTCCGCCGGATGCGCGGCAGTCGCGGGCAAGGCGGTCCAGTGTCTGCGCGATTTCGTTGAAATCGAGACCGTTCTGAATCATGCGAGACGGCGCCAGAAAGACTTCCGCGTACTTGATATTGTTGGCGTCCATGTAGGCGCGAAGGTTGCGGAAAATCAAATCGAAGTCGTCCGGATTCTTGATGGCATCGATAATGAAGAGGAACAATTTCACGAATTCCTGCAGGTTCGAGAACTTGTACATTTTTTCGAGTTCGGTCAGGTCCACTTTGGCGCCGTGCCTGTCGAGCATCATGGCCACTGTATCTTTGGAGATGCACGCTTCCATGTGCAGATGGATCTCTGTCTTGGGGACGGCCCGGAGAAAATCCACCAGCCCTTTCTCGCTCGCGGTGGCCTCGACGATCTTGACCTGGTCTGTGCGGATGCGTGACGCCGTGGCTACGTCAACGGACATATCCGCCATCAACTCTTCCGCTGGATTGTCGATCTCCAGCTCTTCCATAGCCACACGTTCGTTCAAGAGCGTGGAAATCTGCTGATCCAGGGCCACTTGGATGGGAGCGGTAAAGGCTCTGTTGCCCGGCACACGAGCGCGCAGACGTTTCAGTTCGGCCACATCACGGTCAATACCGCGGATGCGGTCCACAATTTGTTCCAGCTTTACAACCATTAGACGCGGAAGTCCTCGATGGATTCTTCGATCGATTTTACAAGTTCAAGCAGGCGGTCCAGCTGTTTTGATTCTGGATCTGTCTTCTTCATGTCCTCGATCGTACTTCTTGTATACTTGCAGAATTGATTGATGCGTTTTACACGGGCCTGCAGCGAACCGATGGCCGCGTTCAGGTGATTGGCATGTTCCTGCAGCTCGTCGTCTTTGCGGACACGCGAGCGGGCTGTAAGGTCCCCTTTGGCTACGATTTCGAGTGTGCGCCGCAGATTTACCAGCGGACCCGCCAGGTGCGAGGAATACAGAAAAAGCGACCAGGTCAATCCCGCAAAAGCGATGACGTTGACCAGAAACAACACGCCGAGCACCGCCCAGCGCAGCTCTGATGAGGAAAACTGTCTGTCTCCCGACGTTACAAAGACGATCCCGACCGCCGCGGCAATGGTGCTAACAACCAGAGGCGCGCCGGCTCTCCGGAGCATGCGGATCTGAAAGAAGCGGTCGACCAACCGTCTGTTCCGCACGTATGGGCGGGCAGGTGACGCTTCCTGATCGGGGGTTTGTTCTGCCATCTCACTCATCCTTGGTAAGCCGGGCGTAATTCCGTCAAGCAAACGCTGCCAGCAAAGACTGGGCCTGCCGGTTGGACGGATCGATTGCCAGAGCTTGGTCCAAATATAAACGGGCTGTCTGATAGTCGCCGGATTTCTGATAGAGATCCGCGAGGTTGATCAGATTGGGCAGACGGTCGGGATTGAGTTCATACACTTTCAGAGCAGCCTGGAGCGCCTGGTCGTTTTCTCCCAATCGCTTGTGGGCAATGGAGAGGTAGAGCCAGAAGTCCACAACTTTGGGGTCGTGCTCCAGGTAGGTATCCAGGATCTCAATCGCGTGCGAGTAGTCGCGGTCTTTGAACGTCAGCACCGCAAGGATCTTGTTCAGAGCCGGAAAGTCCCGTCGAATGGAATAGGCTTGGCGGAGAATATCCAGCGCTTCTTCATGCTTCCCCATGCGGGCCAGCTTGCGACCGCGCGCAAAGAGGTCATCGAAGGCTTCGTCAAGTTTGCTGTCTTCGCCGGGCGCGGCTTCCCAGTCGATGTCAATGATGACGCGCTGCTGTTCTTCCTCGCGGACCAGCTTGCGCGCCACAACGTTTTCCTGGAAGCCGATGCGGAGCAGCGACAAGTCGTCCGTCATACCGCCGGAAGAGAGCACCAGCTGCATAACGTTCTCGATGTCCCCTTTGCCGCCTTCCACGTGCCTCAGGAACATAAATTCGTCTTCGTTAATAGTGCGCTGTGGAGCATTGGGCGTGAGATCAACGTCATCGCGTCCGTCAGACCCCATGAACACAACGTCTCCGGGTTCCAGCTGAAACTTGTGGACGCGGAACGGAATCTCTGACTCAAGGCCCAGTTTGCGGAGCTGCAATTCTTCTTCAATGAAAGAAGCATGCCCGTTCCGGTAGATCACCATGAAGGGGTGCTCAGCGTTGAAATACCACATCTCTCCGCTTTCTTCGTCAATCAGTGTCATGACGGAGGAAATGACCATGGATCCGTTGAACGCGCCAAACACGCCGTGGACTTCATCGTAGACATCTGTGAGCCACTGCTCCGGCGTTGTATCCACAACGCGGTTATTCTTGGCAGAACGCGCAAGGATTGTGTTCATCACGACGCCCATAACGAGGGAGCCGCCGGCGCCCTGCATGGATTTCCCCATCGCATCGCCGTTCATGGCAAAAATATAGCGCCGGTAGGCCTCTGGTTTTCCCATACGGAGATTTCCGGTGACGCAGATGTCTCCGCCCAAGTCCGCGTGTTTGTTCCTGAATTCGAAGGTCTTCTTCTGTTTGATGGCGAACTGCGTGGGAACAAGCTTCGATTTGTTGGCGTTGTAGTTCAGCGGGCGCTGGAGCAGTGAGGTAAGGAAGTAGTCCCCGTCCTGCTGCACCTTGAGCGCGTGCACCTGGGTCAACGTTTCATTCAATTCGCGCGTGCGTTCCTTGACTTTCTCTTCCAGGTTGTTGGCGTAATCCTGTAATTTTTCCTGCGCCTCGTGAATGGATTTCACCATCGCATTGAACGATTCAGCCAAGAATCCAATCTCGTCGTGGACTTTGATCGGCACTTCCACGGTCAGGTCGCCCGCATTCACTTTGGTAACACCGCGGAGAAGGCTGTTCAACGGATTCAAGAGCGATCCACGGAAGAAGAGCGGGAACAATGCAAGAACGACAATCAGCACAACGCCAAGAATCGCCATAGATGCCAGGGAGATCGTGTGCATCTGCGTGCGGTAATCGGTGTACGGGAATCCCACTTCGTAGATGACCTTGGCCGCCCGGTCGTAGTGCATGTAAGCGACGTGGTGATGCTCGACCCCTTCGTGCTTCACGGTCCTATAGATACGGTCGTGCTGCGGCCGCATGGGAGCAATGAAGCGCATCATTTCCGTCTTCAGTTCACGGCCTTCCAGCTTGGTCCTTCCCAAGTGCTCCGTCATGGCCTGCGCAAACGGAACAAACGCTGCGGGAGGCGACGCCAAGTGCTTCTGCAGCAGGGCCCGGAAGTCGGAATTTCGGAATCCCGAGAGGCTGATTCGCTGCGTAAGAGTCAAACGGGCAAAGCCGGCGATCCGCGAGTCAACACGCGCCTTTATTTCTTCATCGGTCCCGCCGCCTTCCAGAGCCTGAAGGAGAGCCCCGCGATATCCCGCAAAGGACGGGGGCGTGCTCGTCAGCAGTTCGCGCAGAG
>JACPZR010000247.1 GCA_016195395.1 Spirochaetia bacterium | reverse complement strand
GTTATGGAAAAGGAACTCCTCCGCGCCATCCGTCGTCTTTGATGTTTACCTCAGTTGATAGTCTGCCCTGCGCCAAGGAGCTGGAAGAGGAGCTGGCCTCGCGCGCCAACCCGGAAAAGAGCCGGCTCTTTGACAGGGCACGCCTGATTGCATCGCTTCAGGGAGTGATGAAAGCCACGGAAGATTGGAAACGCTCAGGGCAGCGGATCACCGTCGTGGGTTCCAATGGTAAGGGTTCGACGGCTTTCTTTCTTGCAGGGCTCCCGTCCGTAAAAACGGGACTCTACACATCGCCTCATCTTCTGAACGTTACCGAGAGGATCCGCATAGATGGAACGCCGGTGGATGCCTGCGCCCTGTTGGATATTCTTCCCGCGCTCAAAGAACGGACAGGCAAATTGTACACCGACCTCTCATACTTTGAAGTGCTGACACTGGCCGCCCTCCATCTCTTTGAGGAGCAGTCCTGCGCGGTTCAGGTGTATGAGGCGGGGCTGGGCGGTCGGTTCGATGCCGTTCACGCGGCGCGCTCGCAGACCATCGTACTGACTGCAGTTTCGCTGGAGCATATGCAGATTCTTGGGCGCACACGGCGTGAGATCCTCGCCGAGAAGCTCGCCATTATCACCAGCGCGTCGGAGCGCCTCATCGTTATGCCGCAGACAAATACGGCGGAAGACCTTTCGTTCGACGTGATTGCGCGGGAAGCGCGGACGCACAACCCATCGCTCGACGTTGTGGAATATAGGGAGCGGTTTGGGTCCGGTGGCTCCTACATCGAATACAACCGGCGCTTTGCTTCCTTTGTGCTTTCACAGTGCGGAATTGTTCACGGCAGTGTGCCGAGGTTCAGCGCGCCCGGCAGACTGGAAGAACATCGTGTCCGCGTAGGTGCATCGGGGACGCCGTTGCGCTTCCTGTACGACAGCGGTCATAATCCGGAAGCCGTTTGGCACGTTCTTCGTTATTTAAGGGGGGAAGCGACAGGGGCCTACGATCCACAGCGCACACTGGTGATTGTCGGTGTGTTGCGTGACCGCAGTCCGGCTGAATGTCTTTTGGCGGCACAGAGCGCGGGCTACGTTCACTTTCGTGTCCTTGAGGCGGAGTTTTTGGCAAAGGCCCCGCCGGATTTTCCGGGTGCGGGCGCCGTGGAGCCGGGGGGGCTTGTGGGGCTCGCCGAAGACGCTGTCCGGCAGGGAATGACGGCGTTTGTGGTGATCGGCTCCCACTACATTTACAATTTTTTTCTGGAAATGAAGGACAGCTTTCAGAAAACGGGTAAGCAGATCGATGATGCCGGGTAGTTACAACAAAAGTCTTTTTCAGAAGCGACGCGCTCTTGTGCAGCAAAAACTGCCTCCTGATTCTATTGTCCTGATTTTCGGCGGCCAAGCGCCCCTCAAAAGCAACGACGTTCACTATACATTCCGTCCCGACTCCGACTTCTACTACTTAACCGGCTTTCATGAGGAAGAGGGTGTGCTGGTTCTCACCAACGATCAGTCGCTCCTGTACATGCTTCCCAGGGATCCGGAGAAAGAGATATGGAACGGCATCCGGCTGGGCATCGAGAACGGCGTGGACGCATTGGGTGTGGACCGCGCGGAGGATACGGCCAAGTTCAATTCGGACCTGGGCGGGTTGCTCAAGAACAAAAGGCACCTCTATCATTTCTTTGGGCGTTCTGCGGAGCGGGACACCTTGATTTTTCAAGCGGCCGGTGCAGCACTTCGCCGTGCCCGCATGGGAGAATTTGGACCCACATCGATCCTTCATCCGTCCACAGTGCTTCACGAGATGCGCATGATCAAGTCCCCGGAAGAGGTCCGTTGGCTGGAACAATGCGCGGATATAACGACCAAGGCACACATCGATCTCATGCGCATGACGCGTCCCGGCATGTTTGAATATGAGCTTCATGCAGCGCTCCTCTATGAGTTCAGAAGGAATGACGCAACGGAAGCCTATCCGTCCATCGTAGCATCAGGACACAATGCCTGCATCCTGCACTATACAGAAAACAACAGGCAGACTGTGGCGGGGGATTTGATCCTCG
>JACPZR010000246.1 GCA_016195395.1 Spirochaetia bacterium | reverse complement strand
TAGCTGGGGTGGTGCTTGGGGTCGAACTCGTCCCGACACGGGTGAAAGACGATGAGCGCGCCGCCATCCCGGAGAAGTGGCACTCCGCCTTCATAGAGGTGATAGAGATAGACCAGAGCCATCACCTGCACAAAGAGCGGGTTCAGGATCGAATTCACGCTGTAAGGACTCACAAACGGAATCCCAAGGACCAGCACGTCGGCCTGTCCCTTGACGTTGACACCGTACTGCCGCTTGGACACGCGCAGAATTTTGTCATGCACGCGGTTTACTTCCCCCGCGTGAACTGCAATCACTTCGTACGGCGCTTTGACGCGCTGAAAAATGCGCCGCTTCAGCTCCGGCTTCAGACGCGAGAGCATTCCCCGCAGCGCCGAAAGCTTCCGCTTGTCCAACAGAGAATACCCGTCTTCGTTTTTGGAAAGAAATGACAGCGGCCCGGAGAACATCCTGTTGTTGAGAGTGGATTCAACGTGGAACACTTTCACTTTCGATTCAATGAGAGAACCCACGTGCTGGTTTGAATGTGCCAGCGCCGAATGCGATGGATCCATGTAGGAATTGCAGGCAGCGATGACTTCCGGGTCATGATGCTCGCGCAGCGTCCTATATCCTGCAAGGCCGGTAGCCACTGACTTATGCCCGCCGTTCATGGGCACGAAGTTGATGTTTACATAAATGATCAGGTCGCTTTCGGCTGCGCGCCGGTTGATTTCAACAGCCTCTCCCGTAGACGTGTGACCCATCCACTTCATCCCTTGAGGATTCTCACCGTCATGGTTGTAGAGGCGGTCCGGGGCAAACCTCTTGTAGATATCCCGACCCACCATACGACGAATCTCACCCACTGTCATGCGCCGGCAGGGCCATGGGCGGCAGAGGGAGTGAAATGTCGTCAATGGCAATGGTGACTTTCATTCCGGGACGGAGAAGCGACGGAAGCGGGTCCATTCTTTCAGGATGCATGACGGCATAACGCACAGCGGCTTTCACATCCGGCAGACCCTTTACGGGCGGCTTGGAATAGATAACGCGCGAGCCGACGGGCATCTTGATCTCAACGATGTCCTCTCCGCTGAAGACGATACGCTTGGCTGAATCCTGCTTGATATGAACAACTTCCGGGTCCTCCACAAGGCCCGATGATCCGGGCACGTACTCCGGACGCGGAGGATGGTGGATGCGCTTGTGCACCTCCGCCAGATGAGCCGTGTGGTCCGGACCGATTTCAGGAAGTTCTACGGGATTTGTTTTCATACGTACTATGCCGCTTGGTTTGGGTTTCAGGAAAAATTAAGAACCGGCCAGCCGCCGGCTTCCGCGATGGTCCGCAGTCCGGAATCAGGGTTGACAGCGCAGGGGAACCCTACGCGCTCCAGAAGGTCCGCGTCAGACTTGGAATCCGCAAATGCGTAAGACAGAGACAAGTCGATGTTGTGCTTGATGGCGAAGTCCTGCATGGCTTTCAGCTTCTCAGAGCCCGCGAGAACGGGCGGGATCAAGCGCCCCGTGGCCTCTCCGTCCTGGAATTCCAGCCGGTTGGCAATCACGTGATCAATGCCGAGCGCATGAGCAAACGGTTCCATCACCACGTCGAGCGAGCCCGTGATGAGCACCTGGGTGAGTCCCATCTCACGCGCTTTCTGGATACGCTTCATAGCGTCCGCGTAGACGTTCGGCAGCAGAGCCTCGCGCACGATCTTATTGAAGAGGCCGCGGTTCATCATGTCAACGACAGCGTAGACGGGGGAAAAAAGCGCGGCCACAAGCATCTTACGGAACTTGTCTCCGAGCTTGGGGAGACGGAGCGCGTAGTAAATGTACACGTACACTATGTTAGATTGTATCAAGGTGCCATCAACATCATAGAAGATCGCGGCTTTGGTTCCAGCTTTTCTGCCAGTCATCGAGGTCGGATGCACAGCGAAAGTCACCGGGTCAAGCGGAAATTAGAATCGCTCTACAAGAGAGCCATTGCATTTATATGCGACACAACGATATCCGCGGCGCCACGCACAGCTGTTGCTCCCAAGCGCCCGGCGTTCGAGCGGCTTCCATTTCACATGAGTGTGCTGCCTGTTCCGCGATCCGGCGCAGCGTTGTCCGCCCCGGAATGTCATTGACCGGACGGTCCCCTGAGAGGAATTCCGACTGTGCGCCGCCGCCTCCTGACACTGCTAGTTCTGTGCGCCCTCTTCGTGTCGGCTGCGTGCGCGCGCGCAGACCGAGCCCGTCCGCCCGTCGCATCCGGCGGGGTGATGGACCTGCGCGGTTGGAACTTTGCGGACCAAGGCCCGGCGCCTCTGGCCGGCGCTTTTGAATTTTACTGGGCCCGGTTTCTTTCGGAAGAGAAAGACGCCGAGCTTCAACCGGACGGTTTTCTCAGCGTCCCCGCCCCTTGGAACGACCAGCGCCTGAAAGACGGCCGCCCCATGCCGGCCTTCGGATATGGAACCTATCGGACACGTCTGCTCCTGCCGCCCGGAGCGTCCGACCTGGGACTCTTCCTGCCGGGTCAGGGAAACACGGTTCGCGTCTACGTGAACGGAAAACTATTGGTGGAGCGCGGGCATCCGGACAAGACACCGGAGACATCGAAGCCCAGCCTCTTGCGCTCAATTGTGCCGCTGCCGCCACTCCCCCAGGAGTCGGAGCTGACCTTTGAAGTGGCAAATTTTCAACACGCGCGCGGCGGCCTCCGAAACGGGATCACATTCGGGCCTGCGGAAACGCTCCGCACACAGCGGGAGGGCCGCGTGGTTGTTGAGGTCTTCCTGTTTGGTTCTCTCATTCTCGCCGCCGTCTATCATATCGCGTTATTCATGCTCCGACGCAAAGACAAGGCCCCCCTCTTCTTTGCTGCCGTATGCCTGTTTGTCGCAGGCCGGATCATTTTCACCGGAGAGCACTATGCGCTGAGCGTGGTTCAGAAACTCCCCTGGGTCTGGGCCATCCGCCTTGAATATCTCAGCTACTTTCTGGCCGTGCCGGCCATCGCCGCATTTTTCGCGTCTTTCTTTCCGGACGAATTCCCCGCACGGGCCCGGAACGTCATCACAGCGGTCTCACTGGTTTTTGCAGCACTGGTGCTCTTTACCCCCACGACGTTCTCTTCGCAGACCCCGTTTTTCTTCCACATCGTCAGCGCCGTGACCATTGCGTTCACACTCTACGCCCTGGTGCGGGCGCTCCGAAACGGCCGCGAAGGATCCGTCACCACATGCATCGGCTTTATCATCATGAGCGTGGGCGTTTTCAGTGACATGTCCTCGCACGCCCTTGCGCTGGGCTGGTTTGAACTGGGGCCGTTTGGGTTGTTCGGCTTTGCCGCCATGCAGAGCATTTCATTGTCGGTGCGTTATACGCGGGCATTCCGCACCGCGGAGGAACTCACTACACAGCTGGATGAAAAAGTACGGGAACGGACGCAGGCCGCGGAGTCTGCGCGCGATGAAGTCTCGACGCTGAATGAACTCACGCGCAGGATCAACGCAAGCTCTAATCTGGACCAGATTCTCGACGACGTCTTTCTCCATATTGAGGCGACGTACGGCGTCCAAGGATGCTGGGCATTCTTCTTGAACGAGTCGTCCCGCCAGATTTATACCTATCGCTATTCCGCCGCCGCAGCAGCAGCGCTTCCCGACGAGGCCCGACAGATCCTTGCAGAGACGGTATTTGCCCTCGATGAAGAATCCGCCCTCACGTTCACGATCAAGCGCCAGCGCCCGCTCTACGTAAAAGACATCAATCGCTTTGACGGCCATGTGACAAAGCTGGACGCGTATATGTCCAAGCTGCTGACCACAACATCGTTCCTCTACGCTCCCCTGGTCCTCCGCGACCAGTGCGCGGGATTGATTGCCTTCGCAAACGTGGGGTCCACCTTGAATCTGAAGCCGGACCAAGTGCGCGCCATACAGCGTGTCTGCGACCAAGTGGCGGGCGCCATCTACACGGCGCGCCTGCTCTTGGAAGCGCAGGACGCGCGCCGCTCCGCTGACAGAGCCCGCGCGGAAGCCGAGCAGCTCAATACGTTTGCCAAGAAAGTCTACTCCAGCACGGATCTGTCGACCATCGTGGATGACGTGTTCAGGCACATTGAACAGAACTACGGCATAGAAGGCAGTCTGCTTTTGTTTGCGGACCACGAGAAGAAAGAACTCCAGCCTTACCGATTCTCCGAAGCAGCCAAAAAACATCTCAAAAGGCCCGCTCATGAACTGCTCACAGAACTCACGGTGCCTTTCTCTGCACCGGGCTCTCTTACGATCACAGCGCGGAGGCGCCGGTCGCTTTTAGTCCGCGATATTCATGCGTGGGGACGCGTGGTCACCGAAAGCGACAGGCGGCTGGCGGAACTCATGGGGCTCTCATCGTTTCTTCATATTCCTATGGTCATAGGCGATGAGCTTGTGGGCATCATCTGCTTCTCCAACTTCCTCAAACCTCTCGACATAGACAAAGACGCATTGGATTCCATTGAGCGGTTCTGTCAGCAGATCACTGGGGCCATCTACAACTCACGCCTTCTCCAGAAGAACAGTGAAGCACGCGTCAAACTGGAAGAAGCGGACCGCGCAAAGACTGCCTTCTTTCAAAGCGTATCCCACGAACTGCGCACGCCGCTCACGCTCATCAAGGGCCCGGTGGAAGCAGCGTGGCGCAAGGGCGAAGCTATCGACGCCGAGCACTTGAAACCCGTGGTATTTAATACGCGGAGGCTTCTGCGGCTGGTCAATCAGCTCCTGGACATCCAGAAAGTGACAGCGGGCCGGATGGAAGCCAAACCAGTACCCATCAGTCCCACGCCGTTTCTCACGATTGTGCACAACGCTTTTGACCCGTACACAAAGGCCCGCGGCATCCACTTAGTCAATGAAGTGGAGGATAACCTCCCTGTCATCGAAGTGGACACGGACCACCTGGACAAGTGCCTCTACAACTATCGATGCGACAAAGCGAGTGCGCATGGAGGTCCTTGACACGGGCACGGGAATTCCTCCGGAGCGACTGACGGAACTCTTCCAGCGCTTTGGACATTCGGAGGCATCACTGACACGCGAGCAGGAGGGTACGGGACTGGGCCTCGCCCTTGTGAAGGAGCTGGTGGAACTCCAGAAGGGCACAGTGGGAGTGCAGTCGGAAATGGGCAAGGGGTCTGTGTTCTGGATGGAATTCCCCGCGGCCCCCGAGGGCACCCAGGCCAAGCTTCTCTCCCTGGATGCGGGCCGGAGCATGGCGGAATTGGAGCTGGCGGACGGTCAGGTCAGCGTGCCGCGTCGGCCAGTCACGCTGAAGCAACGCGGCCCGGCTGGACGTCACCGCCTTCTCATAGTAGAGGACAACCCTGATCTGCGAAACTTTATCAGCGGCATATTTGAAGAGGCCGGCTATACCACAATCACCGCCACGAACGGCGAAGAGGGGCTCCGGAGCGCCATGCTCCACCGCCCGGATTTGATCGTCACAGACCTCATGATGCCAAAGATGTCCGGCATTGAAATGATCACAGCCATCCGCTCGCGCTCGGGCATCAAGACGGTCCCGGTCCTCCTCCTGACTGCCAAGGCCGACCTTGGAACGCGGCGTGAAGTAACCGCGGCGGGCGCGGACGCATATCTGCCTAAGCCCTTTAATGACGAAGAACTGCTGGATGTGGCAGCCAACCTCCTCTCTCTTAAAACCACGGAAAAGTCGCTCATGAAAGAGCTCCATCACGCGCGCTTGATCCAGGAGAACCTTTTGCCCGCGTCGCTTCCGGAGGTCCCGGGGATTCGTCTGTCTGCGGTCTACGAACCCATGGAACTTGTGGGCGGAGACCTCTACGACTTTGTGGAATTGAAAAACAAGACACTGGGGATCTTCGTTGCGGACGTTTCCGGCCACGGTATTCCCGCGGCGATGATCGCTTCTCTGGCTAAAGTGATTTTGACGTTATTTGGACCGGAGCAGACATCGCCATGCGAACTCCTGGGATACTTGAACGACCAGCTTTACGGCAAGACGGCCGGCAACTTTCTCACAGCATGGTACGGCATCTACAACCCTGAAACGCGCGGCTTGATCTATGCGACCGCCGGGCACCCGGCGCCCATCCTTGAGCGGAACCGCGAAGGTGTTTTCCAGACCTCAAAGGGGCCGGCGCTCGGCTGGCTGAATCAGGCCATCATGAAGGATACGACAATTACGCTGGAGCGCGGAGACCGGCTCTACATCTACAGCGACGGCCTCACAGAAGCCGCCAACTCCAAAGGGATCATGTTCGAAGATCAGGGACTTGTGGCGTCAATTCTGCGCATGGCGGACCTGCCGCTGGGCGTGACGGTGAATCAGGCCGTGAGCGACGCGAGAGAATTCCAAGGAGGCGGTGTGTTCCAGGATGACGTCACCCTCGTTGGGATGGAAGTCATCTAGTCGGGTCAGTCAGCTCAGTGTCCGCGCTTCTCTAGTATCTCGTTCATCCTGTGTACCGTTGGATTTTCAGGATCAATCGCGGCTGCGCGCCTCATCGTCTCGTGAGCACGCTCCCAGTTGGAAGCGAGCCGGTGGCAGTCCGCCAGATTCACGAGATAATCGATGCGGCCGGGTTCGCGGAGCGTCAGCCGTTCGCAGATCTCAGCGGCCTGCGCATAGGCTCCGTCCCTCTTATACGACTGGCACAAAACGTAGAGTGTCTCGTTGTCCGCGGGAAAATGATCGCAATACTGGCGCAGGCTGTCCGCCGCCTCTTTGTAACGCTTCATCTTATAGAGAACACGGCCCTTGTAGCCGTAGTTTTCATACACATC
>JACPZR010000209.1 GCA_016195395.1 Spirochaetia bacterium | reverse complement strand
GGCCCAGAGCTGACCTGTGACGCGGAATTGGACGTTATCTGTCCTCGCCGCCCGCTTTATTCTTGTCTCTGCCACCCGTATCTCCTACAGCTATTGGCCGCTCACCTGGCCCGATGAAGCCCTCTTTTCCAGCCCTGCAGCGGAACTGGCCGCAGGCAGAGCGTTTTCCACGCCCGTGCTCGCAGGCCTGGTGCCCGGCATGGAAAAAGCCACTCTCTGGAATTCCCCGCTCTTCATGGTGATGCTCGCCGGTGTGTATAACGTTACCGGAGAGAGCCAGGCTGCGGGCCGCGCCCTGTCACTCGTGCTGGGCTTTGCCGTGTTGTGTGTGTTTGCAGTGCTCGCGTCCATGCTTGTTCCAGGCGCCCGCGCGGGCTTAGCGCTTCCGCCTCTCCTGGCCCTTGACCTACCGTTCATCAGAGCAGCCAACACCATCCGCATGGATATGCTGACGCTCGTCTGGATTCTTGTCTGCCTTGTGTTCTTACTCCAATTTCGGCGGAACGCGGCCCGACCTGCGTTACCCGCGTTCATGGCGGGCTTGGCCGCCGGACTTGCGGCCATTTCACATCCGGCCGCCATCCTTTTGGTTCCGGTGATGGCGCTCATGCTCCTGCCGCAAGTAAAGGCCGGCCTCCTGGCCGGCGCGGGCGCTTGCATCGGCTTTGCCCCCTGGCTCTTTTACATCGTTCCAAATTACCAGATGTTTCGCGTGCAGTTCATGGCACAGCTGGACAGAAAATCGAGCATCGTGTCTCTCTTTGGCGGGGACACCGGCGGAGTCTTTGTGGTCTACGCCAGTCAGTACGGTCCGTGGTTTGTGATGATCTTTGTGCTCGCGGTCACCGGACTGGTTCTCGCATGGGGACTCTGGAGTGCGCTTCGCAGCACGGGGTGGGATGTTCTTTCGACGCCGGTCCGCTTTGCCGTTTCCGTTGGTGTGGTCTTTGTGCTGATCCTCTTCATGTCGGAAGGGTGGTACATTCTCTACATGACGCCGCTCCTCCTGTTGCTGTGCGGGATGAGTCTGGGCAAAGACCGACTCTCCCGGATTCCTCTGATCGCCCTGACAATCTTGATTATGGGCTCCCTGATAACGCTCACCATCCGGATGCGCATCATGAAGAACATTCCGGCAGCCGTTGAGTCGTTTGAACAGACCGTAGCGACTGACGTCAAAGAATGTGCTTCCGTATACCTGCGCGTCCGGCCCGATCCCTACTTTGTGCTTCGAAAAGAGAATCCCCGGATGGAGGTTTTGGAATTTGTTCCCGGGAAGTTGGTTTTCAAGGACAACGAGACCTATGTCCGGGCCAGATACAATACGATTCACTGTTTTCTTTTGGACGATAACCCTTCTTGGGAACCCATCCTGACAAACTACCTGGAACAGCAGAGGCATCAATTCATCATCCGCCGTTTTGCCCGGCCGCCATTGGCTCCTTCCAGTCTCTGGGTGCGACGTGACGGCGCCAGATAACGTTTCGGGCGGCGCCGGCCGGCCTCCCTGCATACACACGGGGGAAGAGCTCCGGTTTCCTGAACGCCTGGGAGGCCGCTTTGGCGTGTCAAAAGAGGGGGTGGTCTACTCCGTGGACGCGCACAACTTGGACTACGGCGCTGACTATTTTCTTACCGAGTACACGAAACAGTACGGCCGCACCTACGAAGAAGACGCGCCCGCTCTGCGCGCTCTGGCCAAACGACGGCTGGCTTCCATTGCAGCCGTCAAACCCGCGCCGGCGGATCTTTTTGAAATCGGCGCGGCGCTGGGCTTCTTCTTGGACGAGGCCCGTTCGGTGGGTTACACCGTCAGCGGTCTTGAAATCTCTGAATACGCATGCCAGTATGCGCAGACACAGTTGCATTTGAACGTTATGCCCAAGTCGTTTTTAAAAATGGGCGCGAACGCGGCTGACGGATCTACCACCCACCAGTACGATGTGGTGGCAGCCTTCTATGTGATTGAGCACTTTGCGGACCAGCGTGCCGTCTTTGAAAGGATCAGCTCGCTTCTGCGGCCCGGAGGCGTGTTTGCCTTTGCTCTTCCTTCCACGAACGGACCCATGTTCCGCCAGCAGCCGGCCGAATGGGTGCGCACGCATCCGGGAGATCACTTTGCCGACTACTCACCGGATTCGTTGCGGCGAATTTTGCCTCATTACGGCATGGAACTCCATTCCGTCCGCCCCGCGAGCTATCACCCAAGCCGAGCACGCGGACTGTGGGCTGCGGCCGGACCGATCTATAAGCCCATGGCCGATTTCTTTGCCTTTGGAGATACCATGGAAGGCATTGCGATCAAGACGAGCGGGCGCTGACGCCTGCCTTTCACAGCAGGCGCCCCGGATATCAGGACGATCCGTCGCCTTTAGCGCGCATGCGCTCGTAGTTGTTGAGGTTGTACTGAATGACGAACGGCCCCATGATTCCATTCAGGAGCGGGATCATGACAAAGAGTTCCACAAGCACGCTGGGATGCATGCGCTGGAGCGTCTCGCTGCGTCTGTAATAACGCGAATAGATGAAAGAGAGCGGAAGCGTCAAACCCAGACCGGAGACCAGTATCGTGGTAAACGGATCATCACCCATCAAGCGCGCCACACGTGCCAGCCAGAAGAAGCCGTAGATTCCCCCGGAACAAATGAGCAGAAGAAGGAGCACCAGGAGGTTCATGGAGACTTTAGCGCCGCCAGCTCCCTGAATCCATCCGGACCCCCCGCCCGTTGTTTCCAGCTCATCCGATTTGTTGGGGATCAGCAGAAGAGGATTGGGAATTTCATTGCGGAGGCCAAAAGCAAAACTCTCCAGCATAGGTCCAACGCGCCAAACATGGTTTATGAACGACTGCAGAGCTGCATTTGGGTGCCCCGTGGCGGAAATGATGATCCACTGGACCAGAAGAACTACGGAATAAGCGATCATCAAGAAGAACATGATGATCATGTGCGGGACCAAAATGATTCCGGAAACTCCCAACAGCCGCAACGCCACCCAGAATCGCGGCATCCTTTCCGCTGGTTTCACCGCATAGGAGACCGGGAAACCGCCCCGCTCCGACGCATATAGATCCAAATGCGGGACAACATCCGTCAGCCCGGACAGCGCGATGGTGAGCTTGAGGCGTGAGTTCACCATGCGGATCAAGAACGTATTGAGCTCCTCATTGTTTCGCTGCAGAACAAATGCGTGAACCAAGTTCAAAAGATACACAATGACGCCGACGGGAAGGTAGAGAATATTCATCAGCAGTGTGGGGATGTTCATGATCCAGATAACGTTCAAGAGAACAAGCGGCTTGAAAGGCATGGAGAGTATGCCCGAGATCAAGAGCTTCCCTTCGTGGTCCTTGACCGCGTTGGGGAACATGACAGCCACAATGCCCACGAGACCCAGCACCCTCATGAGGACAGTCCAGCGGTTTGGCTCTGTATCTTCTATTGTGCAGTGAACGTTCATCATTTTGCTGCGCGCTTGTCTATGATTGTGATATCTACGATTTTTGATTTGGAGTTGCCGGCCGCGACGATCTTATCTAAAATCTCGTTTCCGCCAATCATCTGTCCAAACACGGTGTGAAGACCGTTGAGGTATAAGTTGTCAACCTGACTCAGAAAGAACTGCGAGCCGTTCGTGTTGGGACCTGCGTTCGCCATAGCCAGTGTGCCGCGCGCGACCGGCTTTGAAGGCAGACCATCCTGATACTTGTATCCGGTGTCGGTCAGAAGCTCTTTGACGGTCTTATTGCCCAGCGCCTGAAGCTCGGCTTGGAATCTGGACATGTTCTTGTTCAGTTCATCCTGACTTCTGATGTTCAGTCTCTTGACCGCAAGCATCTGCGCCTGGCGGGCGTACTGGGGGGCGTCCTTCACCTGGAGTTTGTGAAGGCCCAACGCTTCCGCGCTGATCTCGTCTTCAAACTGATATCCGGGGCCGCCGCTTCCAGTACCCGTGGGATCTCCCGTCTGGGCCATGAAATCAGGGATGACGCGATGAAATAAGATACCTTTGTAGAAACCTTTCTTTGCAAGATCTATGAAATTCTGGACCGTCTTGGGAGCGCTTTCCGGGTAGAGCTCTACCGGCACGTCGCCTTTGTCCGTTTCAATGACGGCATACAAGCCCGGCTTGTTGGGAACCAACTTCGCCTTATCTTTGCATTCTGCGGCCCCGGCGAACGCAACCACGAGCAACGCCAAGGCTATCCTTTTTTTTTGCATGATTTGACACCCAGCCCCCGCCCCCAAACGCTTGTAAAGAGTGAAATTTTCCGAACTCGATATCCATCCGGACATCATCCGCGCCGCCCAAGACATGGGCTTTGAAGAACTAACCTCGATTCAAGAGCAGTGCCTGGGCCCAGGATTGGAAGGCCGTGACATCACAGGGATCTCCCAGACCGGTACGGGTAAGACGGTGGCATTCTTAATGCCCATCCTGAACGGAATTTTTCAGAACAACCTTGAAGGACCTGCGGCTCTTGTGGTGACCCCCACGCGTGAGCTCTGCCTTCAGATCACAGAGGAAGCCAGAGCGCTGGCCAAGCACCATCCCATTGGGATCACGGCTGTGTACGGTGGAGAAGGATACAGGGAGCAGGAAGCCGAACTGGC
>JACPZR010000208.1 GCA_016195395.1 Spirochaetia bacterium | reverse complement strand
GCAGTTGATCGCCACAAACGGAGAGGAGGCGTTACCAGCAAACTGGTGGATGGTGCGTGCCACAAGTTCCTTGCCGGTGCCGGTCTCGCCAGTGATCAGAATCGGCTGGCTTGCCTGCGCGTACTTCCGCGCCTTCTCAAAGACCTCCGCCATCTCGCGGCTGGAATAGACGAGCGTCTTCTCGTCCATTTCGTGGCGGACCGCTTTGGAACGTTCAATGACATAGTCCGACAGCTTTTCCACACGGTCTTCCGCTTCACCCTTCAGTTTGGAGACCTCGGCAAAGAGCATCGAGTTGCCCACAGCCTGCGTGATCGCATATTGGAACGTCTGCATAGCAGAGAGATCAGACAGAGAGTACGATGCGCCGCCCGCTTTGGGCCCGATCACCAGCACCCCGAACACCTCTTTCCGATTCAGGAGCGATATGCCCACATGGTAACCGTCCTCTGCCAGCCGCTCGAATACGCGCTTTGTGGCCCGGGCTCTTGCCAGGGCCGACCCTGTCTTGCCCGTGATTTCCGCCACCGCGGGGTCAATCCTGAAAACGGGGCCGCAGTACTCGAAAAACTCCGGCTTGAGCGAGTTGCGCTGGTAGCTGACATGCGCCCTTGCCACGTAGACTCGCATATATTTGGGGATGTCCCCGGATCCGTATAACGTTCCAAATTGATCGGACACCACCGTAAAGGCAGTTTCAAAACCAAAGATATTCTTCAAAGCGACCGTGATCCGCTCCAGAAGACTCGCAATGTCCCGCCCCGCATCCTCCACGGATGCAAATTCGGACCGGAGATTTTCCTGCTGCCGCGAGTTGTGAAGCAGTTCTTCCACATGGTTGTGAACGTTTACAAAGCGACGGGCAAGCACCGCGGCGCTCCCTAAAATGAAAACGGGGTAAGCAAATCTCGCGATCATCGGTGTGGAGATCCAGCCCCGGATGGCCGCAATGTCGTGAATGCCTGTCAGCATGAGCGCGGCCACGCCTGGAATCAGATACTTAGATTCCGGATTTTTGCGATACACCTCCCGTGCAATATAGAAGACGCAGTAGGCCATCGTCGGAATCGCGCTCAGCTGCCAGATCGTGAGACAGACACGGGCTGTCAGATACGATCCCACGGCTGTGACGACAGCGAGCACTGCGAAGAAGGGCGCGATCACCAGGCCAAATCGGTCATGCCGTGAGCGGAAGAATTGCGACAGAAAAAAGAGAAGGAACGGCCCCAGAAGAAACAGAACAATGAATTCCAGCTTTGTGCGGAGAAGCACACTGTCACCAAAAACGATGTCGCGGCTGCCCAATCGGAAGATCCAGTAGAAGCAGAGGAAGATACACAGGAGCCCAAAGTACAGGTTGTAGAGTTCTTTGCGGCGCCGGACCCATAGATGAAGGTGATAGAGTCCCACGAGGAAGTAGGCAGCCAAGAGTATGAAAGAGAGAATCTCGCTTTTGTAGTAGTCGCCGTAGATTATTTCCGCGGGACCCATACGCGGATATTCCATGACGTAGATGGGATACGTGCCGTCGGTATAGACGCACAGGTATAAAAAGTTCCCCTGTTCTTTGACGTTGATTGTTGATGGAAGCGACTTCAAGAAGACCAAAAACGACGCGGAGCGGTACGGATCGGCGCTGCCAAGACCACCCACGAACGTGTCATTGAAGTAGAGACGGGAAACGTCGGAAATCATGCCTCCAAAAACAGCGTAAGGTTGTCCTTCGCGGGGAAGGGCTTCTTTGGGGATGGGCGCGCGAAACGTTATCCATCCCTTATAGTCTTCAAATCCGGCCGTGGTCCTGAAATACGCGGGAAAAGCGGTGGGCTTCCAAGGTCCCGTGCCCTGTCCGGGGTCCTTCTGATTGAATCCGGGCCGGAACTCCCATTCGTGAATGGCCGTGGTCTGCGGACCCTGAAGGCATGACGCGCCCAGACAGGCCAAAGCCGTGGCAAGAAAGGCCCCGCCCCGCCTCATATTCGAACGAGGGTGATTTTTCGAGACAGAAGTGCGGGGGGCCTTCATGTCCGCGTCGCTTTTGGGTCTAATCATAAAGGACTAGCAAGGATCGTGCCGCAGGCCTTTTCGCCTCAAATTGCACTTCTATGGGGCGGCTTGGCAGCCCTCGGAAGGATCTCAAGCACCCTGAAATGGTGCACCTGCACCCCCACTAGCCGCAGCTGGGCGGCTAGCTGTTTGGCATTGACGTTGGCTCGCAGCGGCTCTGGCTGCTACCATGACACTGATCCGTAGATCTGTTTTCGTGGCCCTCCCCTTTCTTGTAGTCAGTTTTGGCCAGGCAATTCCTGACCGGCAAAGCGCGGACGCCCACTACCAGAAATCGAAAGCCGCCCTGGCCGCGAAAGACATTCCTACGGCCCTGTCTGAGGCCTATGCGGCCGAAGCGGCGGATTCCAAGAACGGCATGTATGCTGCCAATACAGGCGACGTGCTGACGGAAGCGCATGAATATGAAAAGGCGCTCCAAGCGCATCTCCGCGCGCGCGACCGGGGGTACAAAGACGACTGGAATGAAGTCCGCATCGCAATGAGCTACCTCCGGCTGAATCAATTCGACGCATGCATTCGAATCCTTGAGGCCGGCGCAAAGAACAGGCCCGAGTACGCCCCCTACAAGGGCAACCTTCCGTTTAGTTACGTTTCTCGCGGACGTGATTACAATACCAAGAAACGATGGGACCTGGCGCAGGAAGATTTCAAGAGGGCCTATGCCATCGCCCCCGAGGGATACGTTCTCTTGGAACTTGCCATGTCTTACGAAAAGCTGGGCAATCGTAACGAAGCCATCCGCCTCTTGGCCGACGGCCTGATTCGCATTCCCGACTACGAGTGGTTCCGCCCCAATCTTGCCACACTTCTCGGTTGGCGGGGAAGCGACTTGATGAAAGAGAAGAAGCTCGATGCGGCGTTGAAAGATCTGATGTGGGCGCGCGAGCTGGCCCCTGACGCTGATTGGATCAGTTTCAGCTATGCAATTTGCATTCGTGAACTTTCCCGCTATGAAGAAGCAATTCAACTGCTGAAAGACGGCATTCCTAAGTTCCCCAAGTACGAGTGGTTTCTTGCCAACCTGCCTTACACGTATTTCCTGGCTGTGGATAACGCGATTAAGAACAATGATTCAAAGCGCGTGCAGTCGCGTCTACATTTGTGTTTGGACGGGATTGACCCTGTGCGCGGATACGAATGGAATCGGAGTATCGTGTCGGCTGTGTTTGCCGGCGTCGCTTATCTGAAAGACGAAAATCAGTTTTCACTGGCCAGAAAGAAATTGGAGCGAGCCTTCCCGGAAGAACCATGGCTCTACGAGCAACTGGGGTGGGCATGGCTCAGTCTCCATGACGGCGCCACAGGCGGCGCAAATCAAGAGGTCCTTGACGAAGTCATACGCCTCCGCCGCAAGGGGATGACGCTCTTTGAAGCCCAGCATCCGGATCGAAGCCGTTTCACTGATGTGTCCTTTCCGTTGAAGGGATGGTTCTGGGTCGCGTCTAAGTTTGATGATCAGGTTTGGAGTCACGTCGGTTTGCAGGGAAAGTACTGCATGGACCTGATACACGTCGATTCAAAGACAGGCTCTGCAATCAAACCGGGCACGGACGGACAACGTAACGAAGACTCCTTCACGTTTGGTCAACCTCTGTACGCCGTCTTTGACGGTGTGGTGGAGGGCGCAAATGACGAGGTTCCAGACCAGAAGCCGGGTGAGGCGGCCGCGCACGGAAACAGCATTACGATTCAGAATTCCAACGGCACCAAATCCTATTATGATCACCTGAAGCAGCACAGTCTCAAGGTGAAAAAAGGGGATTCAGTGCGCGCCGGAGAGCAGGTGGCATCGATCGGAAATACCGGTCAATCGGGCGGCCCGCATCTGCATTTCTGCCTGATGGACAAAGACACTGTCACCGTGTTTCATTCTTTCCGGAAGACTCGGATCCGCGAGAACGGTGTAACGGATGCCCCTCGCGAATTTGAGGGCGCCTTTGGGAAGGGCTGGCTTGTGGAAGGAAAGTGAGGCCGCGACCACTGATAAAAACCATGTAGTTTTTTTGAAATCGTGCTTTCCTTTTTTTAGGATGTGCGTTACCCTTGGGTTGTGCTCAAAGGCGAGCCGTAAGAAGCAGAGCCATGAGAGCGGGGCGGACACCCGCGGGCCCTGATGTGGAACAAAAGCGCCTGCCTTCTTACGGCTTGTCCAAGAAGTCGAACGGATTAGAACCCATCGCGGTCGGGGTCGGCCTCAGGCTGGAGGCGGCCTCACCAAGAAAGCTGTATCGGATTCCCCAATGTGTTTGTAGCGCCACAGCACCCGCCGCCCCCCAGATTCACAATCTTGTTGTCCGGGCTGTAGTTCATGTAACTGGTGGGATCCGCCCCCTTCGCAAACTGTCCCTGCACAACCGTGAAGGGCAATCCAGTCATATCGATGTTTGCAGTCCCCAGTGTGCCGTCGCAGCCACACGAGCCAGCGTCAGCATAGTCGTTGTTGGAGAAGTGAGTGGCTCCAAACCACCTGTCCCCACCATTGTTCGTGCTGAACGTCCGGTCTGTTTGGTCGATGGTCAGATTCGTCGGGTTGAATCGAACGCGGTTGTAATATGTCCACAGACCGCCTGGCGTGACATTCTGGTTGCCTGTGGCTGAATAGGCGTACAAAGAGGAGTTGGCATTCGGCTGCCCGTTCGCGTTACAGTTCTGGAACGTCAGATATTCTTTGGGCGATGCGGCCATGTTGTAGCAATAAACACTCACAGAGCCGCCCGGCAGAGTGAGGAGGTAATCGCCGTCCGGTGCGCCGGGACTCTGGGCTTGAACGTCGGCACAGGAAACATAGCGCGGACCATTCACGCGTGCGGACGTCCCCCTGGCCCCGAGGCCAAGCAACCCCGCCGAGGGATTGCACGTGACATCCCTGTCCACACACGAATCGCCTGTAACATTGCATGCGCTCGCCAGCAACGATGCGATCAGAGTCAGACTCTGGCAAATAATTCTCAACTGCGACACTTTATTTCAACCTGTTGCCATGGGGACTTCCGAAATGCCGGGGCCCATGTCAATGTGAAAATCCGTGGCAACGATCGACTGCCCGGAGCGCCCAATCCGTCGTTCAGGCCCACAGACGGCCGCCGGGACCGGAAAAGGCGTGACAAAAACAAGGCAACCTTTTACTCCCCAACTCGTCTGACTTTGGAGGAGCATTCACAATGAAAAAAGGCCTTTTGGCAGTCATCGGACTGGTAGTTGTGCTGTTGGCGGTTTCGCCCGTCGAAGCCAAGCGCATTGCCGCCGTTTTTGGTTCCAATTATAAGAACAATCAAGCGGACATTCCGCCGCTGGACCTGTGTGAAGCGGATGCCCAACTGTTGATTCAGTCCCTGAAAGACCAGGGGCATTTTGACGACGTGAAGGTGCTGTTGGGCCAGATGGTCACCGCATCCAACGTCGAAAAGACATTGAAGGAACTCTCGAGAACAGTGGGACCGGATGACACCGTTGTGCTCTACTTCTACGGACACGGAACGTACCAGCGGGACGCCTCCGCTCCCAATGGCCTGCGCAACTACATCGTCATGTTTGAACGTCCTCACGTTTCCGATGATCAGCTGAACACCTGGCTCAAAGGGATCAAGAGCAAGAAGACCGTTTGGATCTTCGACTGCTGCTTCTCCGGCGGGATCGTCAAGAAAGGCCGTCGTGGTATGGGTGATATCCCGCAGGGAAAAGACTCCCCGGGGACCGTCATTGAGAACGGCGACGACCAGTTCTATTTTGACAACAAAGCGATCATCGGATCGAGCGACTCCAATGAAACCTCTATTGAGGTGGGGCCGCCCATCAACCACGGGATCTTCACGTATTACTTTGCGGAGGCGCTGAAGCTTGAGAACGGGGACTTGAACAACGACAAAACAGTCACCGCCCTCGAGGCGTTCGAGTGGTCGGCCAAGCGCATTGTAGACCATGCCGCGAAGTTCAATCACAAACAGCACCCGCAGATGAGCGGCAATGCTTCCGGCGTCATGATCGCAGGTAACGTTAAACCGATTCCGCCGAAACCAAACCCCAACCCCACCGATATCAAGCCGGATCCGGACAATAAACCGGAACCTGATCCCATCAAGCCGCAGCCCACACATTCTGATCCGGAAGATCCCATCACCCCGGACGAGCCTAACGTTGTGGATTCCGGCAAGACCGGTAAAGCAGTGATCTACACCACGATTCTTGAGTCCACCGTTGCCGGCCAGAACGCAATGGATGCGCAGAGCATTCTCCGCAAGAACCGCAGCAAGCGGGAGACCCGTCGTGTGCGTGTAACGTTCAGCGGGAAAGATTATCCCTCCAAAGTCACCTGGCTCGACGAGCAGCAGCTGAAAGCGGAAACGGGTGAAACCATTCCGCTGGGAACGTATACCCATGATATGAAAGTCTTCCGGAATAAAGTGGCCAAGATTGAAGTGGACAGCATCCCCACGGGTGTGCACGAAATTGAAATCCAAGCCGACGATTATCCGGTTTACAAAGAGCCGCTGGGTGTTGAAGAAAAGGTGCCCGGAAAGACCTTCGTTGTCTGCTCTCTGGCGGGTCTTGGAACCATCCGGGGAAAAGTCTTCTTGAACAACTTTGAACGGCCGCAGGCAGGTCGCGACATCTGGATGCCTTCCGTAAAGGGCGTGAACATCAATTACAAGATGACCACAACCAAAGACGGATCGTTCTGGTTCTTGAACCTGCCGCCAGACAACGATTACATGATCAAGGCTTCGTTCCTTGAGAACCTGAAGCTGGATCAGGAAAAGATCGCAGTCAAGCCCGGCGCTACAACCAAGGTTGACGTCGTTCTGACTAAATGATCAGAATCCTCGTCTTTCTGGCGCTCGTCGCATTTCTTTACATGCTCCTGCGCTCCGCTTGGCGGAGTGCGGGAGCTTCGCCGGTTTCAGACACCTCAGAATTGCGGGACGAGAAAGACATATCGGACAAGGCCCGAGTGGTCGAAACTCCTGGAAGAAGCGGCGCCAAAAGATCCTGATCCCAGCCCTTTCGTGGAGGCGGAAATGAACGTCACAAATCATCCCCAAAAGAAACCTCGCAGTCGTGGACCGCTCTCAAGGGTTGCGGCAACGACGGTGTTCATGGCCGTTCTAATGTTCGTCCTCGGCGCCTGCTCATCGTATCAGAAAGTGGACGACTTCCAGTCTGCGCGTGACCGGATCAAGAACGGCCATGCCTCCGATGTTATCCGGGAAATCATGGAGAACTGGGACAAGATACCGCCGGGCCTCCAAGAGGAAGCCATTGATACGATCGCGGAAGTTCCGGGTCCACAGGGCTTTGGAGCTCTGATGGAGATCTTCAATAAGCCCAACATTTCCAAAGATTTGCAGAAGCGCATTACAGCCCAGATGGTCCGCCGGGATGATCCGGAGGCAGTGGACTTCCTGTTCGACCTTGCAACAAAGGACCCAGATTTTCTGACAGATAACGTCATGGCTTTTTTTGGATCCAGGAAAGTGACCAAGGCCGTCCCAATGCTCTCCAAGGCCGCCGCGGCCGGCCGTGCAGACAAAGCGGTACCCGCTCTCCAGCAGATGGGCACTCCCGAGTCAGAAGCCGCCATTCTTGAAATGGCCGCCAAGTCGGACCATCCGGCGCGTCAGCGCGCGCTCGACGCACTCCCGTCCGTGAAAGACCCCGCATCGCAGGACAAGAAAGCAGAGGTCATCCGTGCCATTATTAAACCGGGCTCCAAAGAGCCGGAAGCCGTGGTCTCCGCCGCCGTGTCAGCGGCCGGGACCCTTCCGTACAAACAGGAATCGTACGGCGCACTTGAGGATTATTACCGCAATATTCAGAAGCCGGAATTGAAAGACAAGGCCAAGTCGTCCATGTCGCAGATGGCGGGACTGGACGCGTACTTCGTTGAACGGGAAGCCATGATGCGTCTGGCGGACATGCAGAGCAGCCTGGCTGTCATGCATGCGTCGCTCAAGCCGGCCGTAACACAGGGTCCCTCCACAAACGCGCGATCCATGCAGCAGCCATTCGACCCGGGTCCGGGCAAAGTGCAGGGGCCGGTAACGCAGCCTTCCAAGCAAACGCCGGACAAAACGGCAGATAAGACGACGGACAAGCGTCCTGTCACCCAGCGCACGGAACCGGACACGCGCAAACCAGACGCCAAGAAGGAACCAAAACCGCAGGAACAAGAAATCAAAACCACACGTCCTATGCGGCGCTACGACGCAAACTATAACGCCCATGTGGCGGACGTTCTTCTCGAAAGCATGCCGGAAGAGGACGTAATCGCACTCCGAAATCGTGTGAATAACGTTCTCCTGTCGTATTCCGAGGGATCCGGCGGCACAGCGGATTTTATGGTACGCGCTTTCAGAAAGGAATTTCGTATTGGAGAAGCAGACGCGCGTGCCGCTATGGCCAAGGGGCTCCGCTATCCCGGAAGCCTCAGCGCTATCATTCGGAACGTAGTGGAAGAATACGACGGCGATGACATGCGGGTCTACGCGCTGGCCAGCCTCTTTTCCATTCCACGCTGGCAGGCTGCGCTCCTTCTGGACCTGACCAAATCCGGAAAGCTTTAGTTAGAGTTGCAGAGCCTTTGAGGCGGCGGGGGCGGGCCCGCGCCCCGGTCCGTTTTCGCGGGCCCAAAATCGCTTACCTCCCGTGGCTTTCTGTTCGATAAATTGCTGTGACCAGACGGTTGGCGCTACTCTTCTTTTTTCTGGGCTTGGCGCTCGTTT
>JACPZR010000235.1 GCA_016195395.1 Spirochaetia bacterium | reverse complement strand
TTCTGAAGCAGCTCAAGTTTGAAGCCGATCAGCTCACCCTTACGGACGCGGCATTGGAAAAGGTGATCACGGCACACACGCGCGAAGCCGGCGTGCGCAGCTTGAAGAGGAAATTGGAATCGATTGCCCGCAAGGCTGTGCGAAACATCATCGAGGAAGAGGAGAGGATTTTCGCAACCATGCCCGCCCCCGTTGTAGTCTCTGATGTATCAACGCCGCCGGCGGAGGCCCAGGCACAGCTCTCTGAAAAACGACGCGCCAAACTGGTCTACGACGTTGACAAGATCACAGAGTTTTTGGGACGAGACAGGTTCTACCGGGACGTCAAAGAGAACATGGGCATGCCGGGTGTGGCCATTGGCCTCGCGTGGACGCCGGTGGGAGGCGATATCCTCTATATAGAATCCACAGCCTACGACGGGAAAGGAGAACTGAAACTTTCCGGCCAGCTGGGGGATGTCATGAAGGAATCGGCCATAGCGGCATTCTCATTCATCAAGAGCCACGCAAAGGAAATTGGAATCGAACGGGCAACGTTTGAGAAAAAGGACATCCATATCCATATCCCAAGCGGGGCCATCCCAAAGGACGGACCGTCCGCCGGGGTAACGCTGCTCACAGCTATGGCAAGTCTCTTGTCCGGAAGGCCCGTGGTAGATAACGTCGCTATGACAGGCGAGATTTCACTGCGCGGCAAAATTCTGCCGGTAGGCGGCATTAAGGAGAAGGTTCTCGCTGCCCGCGCCGCGGGGATCAATACCGTGCTCCTTCCGGAAAAGAACCGTCCGGAATTTGAAGAGATTCCATCGCACGTGAAGGAAGGTCTCGCCGTAGAATACTACAACGACATGCGGGAGCTCCTGAAGCGCACGGTCCCCGGCACCCTCTCTGATACCAACCGGGCGGACAAAGACGACCCCGTCCGCGACGGCTGGTAGAAGCCCGCTCCTCTGGCGTTTTGTGCTTGCCACCGTGCCATTTAAGGCGGCACGGTGGGTCACATTCGCTTTAGGAGCCATTTTAAATGGGTGATCAAGAAGAAGTAAGGGTCATAGGCCCGCTCGAAAAGCTGAAGGATTCCCTCCTTGGGATGCTCCTCGGTATTATTCTTTTGCCGGCCGCATTCGTAGTCGTTGGATTCGATGCCTGCGGCAAGAAAGCGTCCAAGGAATTCATTGGGGCCGTAAGCGCCTCGGAAACGGCCAAGAAGGATGCCGCCAGCTACGCCACCGGCAAGATCCAGACAGACCCACTGGGAGACCCGGAGTTTGTTAAGCCGGGCGCCTATCTGTCACTGCGACGCAGCGGCGAGATCTACGCGTGGGAATACAGCAAGCGCAAAGAGAAGCGCGACGGCAAAGACGTTGAAGTGGAGTCCTGTAAACTGGACTGGGTGAAGACTCCTGACCTGAACGTTGACAGCAAACCCAAGTGCAGCGGAAAATACAACCGGCCCCGCACCATCCAGGACGCGGAATTCACAGCCAACATTGCCGTAACATCAGCTGGAAAAGTGTACACGCCCAGCCAGACGCCGAACCTGGCAACGCTGCCGAGCGCCAAAGTAAAGGTAACAGACCTGATCACCCCGATGTCGGGCGACGATAACGTCTTTTATCCGGACAAACCGGGCTGCAAGGGCTCACCCACACCGGGATGCGAGAGAATCAAATTTTCCGGCACGGCCTATACCCCGCAGTCTGACTACACCATGCTCGGAAAACTGGAAGGGAACCGCTTTGTGCCCCATTCAGGCTTTCTGTACCTGGCGCCGGGAGACTATCCGTCCGCGCTCAAGGCCATCGAGTCCGATGACAAGAAATGGGCCATCATCTGGTTTGTGCTCAGTGTAGCGCTCTTCTGGGGCGGACTGGTTCTCCTCACAGGACCAATTCTCCAGCTCATTGAATTCATTCCCGTCATTGGCAACTTTGGATCAGGGGTAATAAAATTCTTCTTTGGATTTGTGTCACTGGTGGTGATGGGATTTACCTACCTGTTCCTCAAGTACCTTCTTTTCATCGTGATCGCCGTTGTGCTGATCGTGGTGGCATTGATCGTCCTGAAGAAGATGCGGAGCAAACCAGCCGGCGCCTGATTCAGGGAAACATATAACGCTCTGAAGATTTCGATCTTCGCTTGAGCATGGAACGGCGCCCGCAAGGCGCCGTTTCTTTTTACGAGATCAGGTGTCTCTGATGCGGTAACCGTAGCCGCGCACTGTCTCCAAGCGGTCGCCTTCCGGTTCCAACTTGCGCCGCAGCGCTGTCATCCAGACATCCACCGTCCTGGAGCTGACTGCGGTGCGGGTCCCATGAATTCCCTGGAGAAGCTCGCGCCGCGAAACTGCTTCGCCCTTCCGGCGCGCCAGCGTGAACACAATGCTTCTTTCTGCGGGCGTCAGATCTATCAGATGGCCGCCCACGCGGATTTCCTGGCGCTCTTCAGAGATTTCGAGCGTCCCCAAAGTGACGGGGGGCCGCCGTCCAATCGAACGCAGCCGCGCCTGGATCTTGGCCACAAAAAGCTGCGGATCAACGGGCTTTGTCAGATAGTCGTCTGCTCCCACTTCCAAGCCCTTCAGGATATCATCCTTTCCGGCCAGGCTTGAGAGAAAGAGAACAGGGATG
>JACPZR010000234.1 GCA_016195395.1 Spirochaetia bacterium | reverse complement strand
TTTGTTCATGTCTACGATGAACGAAGTTAGTCCGTACTCGGTACCGTTGTCTGTGTAGCGCGCCAGAACAATGGCGTAATCGCAGGTGGGCGCGTTGGTGATGTACGTTTTCTGTCCGGACAGAATGATTTCTCCATTTTTTCCGACAGCGGTGCTTTTCAAGCCCGACACGTCTGAACCTGCGTCCGGCTCTGTTACCGCAAGCGCGCCTATAGCGGTCCCGCGCAATATCCCCGGGAGGTACTTTGTCTTTTGCTCGGGTGTTCCAAAGTGGAGAATCGGAAGCCCAAAAAGGCCTGCCGACGCTCCCGCAGAAAAGAACGTTGATCCGCAGGCTTCCGCGAGTATGGTCTGCGCCAAGGTCGCCTGCACCAGGCTTGCCTCCTGTCCGCCAAATTGCCGCGGGTGCAGAAGCCCCAAATAACCCACATCGCCCAGCTTCGTGTAATGCGAGCGGGGAAGCGTTCCGGTCTCGTCCAATTCGGCCGTGTGAGGTTCGATTTCCTTAGTGCAGAATTTGCGGAAGCTTTCTGCGAACTCCAGATCCTCCGTAGAGGGGTTGAAGTCGATTGGTTCCACTGCTGATGGTTCTTGAATGGCTGTTGTCATGATGGATGTTCCTCTTCACATGTTGGCGGCGATGATCGACCGCATGACTTCGGAAGTGCCTCCGCCGAGAGTTCCAAGTCGCGCATCACGGTAGGCCCGTTCGACCGGGTACTCATGTATGAAGCAGTATCCGCCGTGGATCTGCCCCATTTCGTATGTGACCTCAATGGCGGCTTCCGTTGCGTGCAATTTGGCGAGGGCGGATTCCACCGGGGCCGGTTTGCCTGCGTCCTTTGCGACCGCGCTTTTGTAGAGCAGAAGACGCGACGCATCCAGCTTCATGCGGGCGCGGGCGATCTTGTCTTGGATCGCTTGGAATCGAATTATGGGTTCATTGAACTGCACGCGTTGTTTGGCGTACAGCACCGAGCGGTCGATCAGGTCTTCCATGAGGCCGCACGCCGAAGCGACGAGCACCGTCCTTTCCCATTCCAGTGTAGCCTTCCCTACCCTGAGGAACCCGCTGTTCTCTTTGGAGATCATGTTCTCGG
>JACPZR010000233.1 GCA_016195395.1 Spirochaetia bacterium | reverse complement strand
ATCAAACAACGATCTGTCTCCTGTTCAGAAGCTGGGACTGCTGTCGCTTGCGGATGCCATGGGTGAAGCGGCCACGGATTATTTTCTGGAGACCCACAAGACAGACTTGGAGCGCTTCCGGGTAACGTTCACATCTTTCTTCCGGGAGCGCTCCCTTCATACGAGCGGCTCCGTCCTGGGCGTCAGGAAATTCCTGAGCGACCTTCTCTATACAGAAGATGGAAAGGAACTCTTCCGAAGCACGGACTTTGGCGACGATAAGGACCGCGTAGTTGTCCGCGACGATGGACGACCCACGTACCTTCTGGCGGACATCGCCTACCACAAAACGAAAGTCGACCGCGGCTTTGACCGGATCTACAACATCTGGGGTCCCGACCACCACGGCTACATCAAGCGACTGTCCGGCGCTCTTCAAGTCATGGGACTGCCGGCGGAGAGATTTCGTGTCCTCATCGCGCAGCAGGTGAATCTGCTGGATGCCGGCACACCAATCGTGATGAGCAAAAGGACCGGCCGGTTCATTACGATGGATACTCTTCTGGAGGAGATCCCCATCGACGTTACGCGCTATTTCTTTGTGATGCGTTCGTTTGACGCCCACTTGGATTTCGATTTCACAGCGGCCAAGGACACATCAGACAAGAATCCTTACTACTACGTAGCCTATGCCCATGCGCGCATACGATCCATATTTGCCAAGGCTAAGGAACGTGGATTGGAGCCCTTGACCGCAGATGGCATCCGCCCTGCAGCGGTTTTACGCTCCTAAAGAAAATAAAGTAATTGATCAGACCAAAGAAACGGCCGGGGTTCTATTGGCGCTTTTGGATGCCGTATCGGTGTGCCTGAAAAATGGACTGGCAAAGCTGGGCATGACGGCTCCCGATAGAATGGAGAGAGTGGAAGCGCCCCAAGAGCAGGGGACGTAACCAGGCCGCAAGAGTTCGGGGCCATGCGCGCCCCCGCAGACCACATGGAAACCCAACCGGATAACGCGTAAAGTGGAGATTTTCAGGGCCACATTCCGCTACATCGCTTCTCCGTTTCTGCGTGACCCGCAAGAAAACCAGGCTCTGAACGGAGTCCGCGCCTTTGCAATCCTGCTTGTGACAATGTTTCACTCCTGGATTCCGCTCTCCGCAGTGTCCCAGATCTTTCCCGGACCCGTACGCACACTGCTGGGTAACGTTAACTCGGGGGTGGACCTGTTCTTTGTTCTGAGCGGCTACTTGATATACTCGGGACTCCTGAAATGGCACAACCAACCGGATCAGATCAGCAAAGGCCGTTTCCTTCTCCGGCGCGTGCTGCGCATTTTTCCAGCCTACTATTTCTACCTGATCGTCAGCGTGATCTTCTACCAGTCACGGCTGAATCACCTGTCAGCGGCTGCGGAGATGTCTCCGGGGAATTTGGCTGAAATCCAAGCATTGACTGCTTCTCTATCGCATTGGTATGCGGACTTTTTCTTTATTTCCAATTTCACGGACCATAAGTTATCCCTGATCAGTTGGTCGCTTGCCATTGAGCAGCAATTCTACCTGATTCTTCCCTTTTTGGCGCAGCTTTTTCTCTTCCGCTTCCCTTTTCGAATCCGCGTGGCGGTCCTCTGTGCACTTTCCGGGGCAGCTTTGGCGTTCAGAATCTACTATGAAGCGATGGGTTATTACCAGACGTACCTGTACTTCACTCAGTGCCGCATGGACAGCCTGGCAGCGGGCATGATTCTCGCAGAACTCGAGGGCCATGACCGCCGGTCCGGGCGGTCGTGGACACTGTCAGGCCGATGGCAGATAACGTCGCTCGCGGCTGCCGCCGCCATCCTGTACTTGGGTCATGCATTCACGCTGGACCACTGGTTTCGCCGGGTATTCGCCTACAACTGCTACATTTTGGGGTACGCTGTAGTTCTATATGTGGCGGTTCTGGACAACGGATGGTTTCGTGAATTTCTTGCGTCCGCTCTGTGGCGGCCGATTGCGCGCATGAGTTATACGATGTACCTCTGGAACATAACCACAATCGGACTGGCGGCCAACAAGGTCATTAAGCACGCGCGCGATTTCACAGCCGCGGATTTCCTGTTGGTATTTTTGGCGGGCACAGCCTATTGCTTTGTCACAGCATGGGTTCTCCACCTGGCCGTTGAAAAACCGTTCCTAGCCCTCAAAAATCACTTTCGGTCAAGCTGATGAATGCCGTCCCAGCCTTCCGGAACACCGGAGCGCATGAGCTTGCTGCATCGTTTCAAGAAGAGTCCCGCTGCCTTGTCCAATGGGTTCAAAGTGATCACAGACTGAAAGGCTCCGGCCGCCCCAATGAAATCCTGTTCCCCGTATAAACGCAGGGCCGTCTCATAACGTTCTTTCGACTGAAGCTTGGCCTTACGCACATCCTCCAACTCTCCGTTCAGAATCTCCACCACAGTCACAGGATCGCGCTTGCCTTTGACACGCACACGGTCCAGCACGCGATGCTCCAAACCGGTCTTGTCCAGCATGTTCCATGTAAGATCACTCGTGATCAGTGTGGCCCCATAAATTTTCGTAAGACCTTCCAGACGCGACGCCAGATTGACCGCATCGCTGATGACGGTGCCCTCCATCCGATTCTCTTCACCGATGGTCCCCAGCATGAGGCTGCCTGTGTTGATACCCACTCCGATTTTGATCTCTGGATACCCTGCCGCGCGACGGCCTTTGTTGTACTCAAGCAAGGTTCCCAACATCCCCGTGGCCGCACGAACAGCGTCGTCGGGCCTGCTGAAGAGCGCCATGATCGCATCCCCAATGTATTTGTCGATGAAGCCGCCATTTTCGCGAACAATGGGTCCCACGCGCCGCAGGTAGCTGTTGATGAATTTAAAGTTTTCCGGCGGCGTCATTTTCTCGGATAACGTTGAAAACGACCTGATGTCAGAGAACAGGACTGTCATTTCCTTCTGGATGTTGTCGCCAAGCTTGACCTGGACAATGTT
>JACPZR010000253.1 GCA_016195395.1 Spirochaetia bacterium | reverse complement strand
TTTTTTTCTTTTTTTTTAGGCACTCCGCGCGTTGCGTGTCGGGGACTGCTCGTCGTTCCGGGGAAATGCCCGTTTATTGATCACCGGTCAGGGCTTGGGCATGTCCACGTATCCGCCGGCGTTGACAGCTTTGGTGAAGCCCGCCGCAGACACAATGCCCAGGGCTACGCCGCTGCGCTGACCGGAACGGCAGTAGAGAACGATCCCTTTGTCCTTTGCTCCCAGTTCAGCCAGGCGCGCGCCAATCTCAGTATGGGGAATATTAAGAGCGCCGGGATAGTGACCGGAATCGAATTCACCGGGGGTTCTCACGTCCACAACAAGGGCGCCGTTCTTGATCATGGCTTGGACTTCTGACGTGTTGGCTTTTCCGTTCATATGTCCCGAAACCGGCGGGCACGCTGGGTGGCAAGCCCAAGACAACGCGGAGGGGAGGCCACGGCTTTTTGGGTTGCCCGTAGTCACCGCTAGAGAACCGTGTCTTTGACCCAATGAAAGTCTTTCAATACGACGCGGTGCCGAAACCGGAAGAGATCGCTCCTGATGTGTATCGGATCGTTATCCCTCAGCCCTTCTACGCGCCCAACAACATCTACCTGATCACCTCCGGCGAGCCCACTCTCATTGACACCGGCTATGTCCAAAACCTGGGTCTCCTGCAGCGCTCGTTGCGGAAGCTGGGACTTTCCTTTCATGACATTGAGCACGTGGTCTATACTCACGATCATGTGGACCACATCAGCGGCGCGCTCACCCTGCGGTTTTACACGGATGCGAAAATGTACGGCATGCTCGGCATGGCGGACGCTGTGGGCGACTACAGAGAGCACATCCGCCGCTTTCAACGCGCCATGAACCGTTTGATCTACAAAGCGCACCCGGACAAGGAAGTCCGCCAGAAGGAATTGGACCGGTCTGAAAAAGGCTGGCACCGCTTTTTCGATTCCGTGGAGCACAGCGGCAAACTTCAGCCGCACCTCCGCTTTGACGTCGAGCTGCGCGAAGGCGACGTTATCTCTGTGGGAGGCCGCGAGCTGGGGTTCCTCTACACGCCGGGTCACAACTGCTGGCACCTGACACCGTACATTCTGGGTGAAGGTATATACTTCACGGGCGACTTGATTCTCGAGAACATCTCCGCAGTGTACTCGGAAGTGGACGGAAACTTGGAAGACTACCGGCGGTCCCTGGACCGGCTCCTGAAACTCCCCATTAAACGGATTCTCCCGGCCCACGGGAAGGAGCCTCAGGACCCGCACCGCGCCATCCGGCTCCTCTCCAAGACACTCGCGCTTCTGGAGCGGGGCGTTATGCGTCGTTTAAAGGAGAAAGACCACGATCTGGCCGAACTTGTCCATGACTCCATGGGAGAGAAGGTCAAGGACAGTCCCCACTATTTGACCGCGATCGCGATGATTCACTCGATGGTCCTTGAGCTGATCAAGCGCGGAGAGGCTGCCATTCTGGAAGTCGATCCGCCATATGAGCGTTATACATGGACAGGCCCGGGGTGATCTGCCCGGAACGCGCGCGCCCAGCCCTATGATTGAAGGAGCGCGCGGAGTTTTTCCGCAGCAGCTCTGTCCCCGCCTGGATGCTTCTCCGCCTCTGAAAGCAATTTATGAGAACGCTCTGGATTGCCCAGCAGGCGGTAAATATCCGCCAGATTCAAGAGATTATTAACATGTTCCGGCTCCCGCAGGCGACAGCGCTCGCCCAAAGCCGCTGCAGCCCGCAGTGAACCCTCGTCCCGCGAATCCTTGGCCGACGCCTTTCCGGCGCATGCCGCCAGATACAGGAATTCAGTGTCCAAGGGGCGCAGCTCCAGATACCGCTCCGCGTGCTTTGCCGCTTCCGCATACCGCCCCGCACGAAGATTCAGCCGCACCAATGCGCGGAGGGCTCCGGTGCTTCCGGGATAACGTTCCAGTATATAAGCAAATTTGAACCGGGCTTCTTCCACGCTTCCCTGTTCCACCAGCTCCCTGCCCTCTTTCATCAGGTCTCGGAGTTCGGGGTGTTCCCGTCTTTCTAAAACCGCAGCGTCTTCCCGGTAGCCTATCCGAATCAAAGACAAATCGTCGGTCAGGCGGCCGGTTCGGAGCAGTCCTTCTTTCAAACGGGTCAGGTCCCCCTCCGACGATTCCACGGCGCGCAGAAAGAGCGTTTCGTCTTCGTTGATAATGCGAGTCCCCGTCTCGTCCACACCCAGGTCCAAATCATCCCGACCGTCGGACCCCGCGATCACGACATCATCCGGCTCCAGCTGGAAGAGATGGACCCGCAACGGCCGCTCAACATTCCATTCGACTCCGATCTTATGGAGCCAACCCGGCTCTCCCAGGAATGTTGCTCTACCACCGCGAAAGAGGACCGGCTGGGGATGTTCCGCGTTTACGTAATAAAGAATGCCACGCTGCTCATCGATGATGCCCAAGACCGCAGAGATCAGCATGGTCCCGTCAAAAGCCACAAAGACGCTCTGGAGTTCGTGAAAGCACTGCTTGAGCCACTGTTCAGGGTGGAGGTTTCTTGCCGCCTCTGTCGACTGCGTGCGTGTCACCATCGCCTTGAAAACGGTGCCCAGCACCAGAGCGCCGCCCGCACCCTGCATGGATTTTCCCATAGCATCCCCGTTCAAAAACACCACGTGGCTCCGCCCGCACAACGTCAGCGTATGTGCCACGCAGATATCTCCGCCAATGGACGCGTTCCATCTTTTGAATGAAAACGCCTTGCTCTGCTTCACATAAAATTGCAGATTCACCCGTTCCGACCGGGCATGCTGGCCTGAAAGCGGGGACAACAAAAGCGACGTGAGGAAATAATCGCCGTCCTGCTGCTCCTTCAAGGCCTGAACCTGCGTCAGAGATTCTTTGAGCTGGTTGGTCCTGTGCTCCACCTTCTTTTCCAGGTTTGTGTTGAGATCCTCCACTTCTTTGTTCAACCGCACAAATCGGTTGGCAAGGATCAGGGCCAGACTCATGACAAAGGCCAAAAACACGTAGCTCATCAACGGAGGCAGATTGATATAGCTGCGGTTCGAAGCGATGTCGACCATCATGCCCACTGTGATAACAGCAAATCCTCCCAGCATATAAAAGGCGTCACGGTTGGAGCGACGCGCCTGCACCACAAGGATGCCGAGGATTTCGATGATCAGCGGGGCCCACAACGGCTGGCCCACGTTCTTGTTTACGTCCCACCAAAAGATAGCGTCATTAGAAAGAAGCACCGTTGCGGCGCAGGCAGCCAAAGCCGCAGAGGAGACGAAACCGATCACGTCAGCAATCCGCACCCAACGGGTGCGGTCGAACTTGAAAGAAGATCGTATGAACAGGTAAAAGCTGGGAACGATCCCGTATAGGAACAAATACTCCAAGCGCTTTCCTGTGAGAAAATCGAGCCCCACCTCAAATCGCACCTGCGACTTCAGTATCCCATAGCATACGAGGATGTACACGAAGACACCAAAGAGCAGGTTTTCAATTTCCGCGCGCCGACGCAGGAAAAGAAAGAGAAAGTAGGATCCCACTGTGAAGTAGCTGGCAAGAAACAAGAGCTCAGTGTAGAGCAGGCGGTAATAACGCGAGAGCAGAAGCCTGGCCGGACCGATTTCCGTGCGCCCCTGCCAGAATCCCCACGTCCCGTGAAAGATTCCCCGGACGTTGATCAGTATAACGTTTACGCCGCCGCGACGGACCACACCATCCGGTATCAAATAGATGCGCTCTTTATCGTACGCTGTGGCTCCCTTGGCGGCAATGTCCCCCGAGGAACCAATGCGCACTCCGTTCAAATAGCAGATGTCAGAATCATCGATCAGACCCAGATGAAAGGCCAGAGACGCTGGCGCGTCCGACTCAAGATAGAAGGTCTTGGCATACCATGCGCGCATGGAGTCCCGGGGAAATCCCCGCACGTCCGGGGCGGCGCCGGGCACCATTGCCGGGAGCCAGCCCTGCGAAACAAGACCACTCTCGAGGCCGGAATCGGCTGCTTTGAGAAGTGCCCGCGAGACGAGGCTGGGTTCTACGTCCTTGTCAGTAATCCACCACGTATGCGATGTGGTTGAATTCAGGCTCTGCGGAAAAATCTCTTTGATCTGTTGGACTGAAAATGGCTGGCCCGCCACATCCGCAACAGCGCACAGAAACAAAACCGATACGAACCACCCTGCCGCGCCACGCACAGCCGTTTTTGATTCTTTCGGAAACCGTTGACAACACTTTATTTCAGACAGGCTCACGTTTTGACAAGAGCACGGCCTGCTCCAGATGCGGCGTCTGCGGATAACAGTCCGCAATCGCGGCGCTCACCGGCGCATACGCCGATGACAGGTGGGCCAAGTCCCTGATCTGCGAATCAGGGTTGCATGATATATACAGAATGTGCGGAATCCTGTCAGATGCTTCCATGAGCGCTCGCTTCACTTCGTCAGACAAGCCGGGACGCGGCGGATCGCACACAACAAGGGCGTTATCGGCATTCAGGTGCAGCGCCCCGGGCTGGTTCAGATCCAGCGCATGAAACTTTGCGGGCAGAAGAGCGGACTCATGCGCGCGGGCCGCGGTGTCAGCAGCGGACGCTATGAATTCGAAACCAACGATCTCTTGAAAGCGACCGGGGAATGCGCTGGAGAATAGTTTGGATAACGTTCCGCTGCCGCAGTAGAGGTCGTAAAGTGTGGACGACGCCGGAAGCGGCGAAAGTTGTTTTGTGCACCAGCGGAGAAGTTCATCAAACGCCGATGGATTAGGCTGGAAAAACGCGTCGTATGGGACATCGAATGTTGCGCCGCCCAGCCGGTCTTGAAACCAGCTGTCTCCAAAAATCACACGGCCTCCGGGAATGCAGGACACATCGGCGGGGTGGACGGTCTCACAGACTACGAGTGACACGCGATATCCTGTTCTGGAAGTAAGATCCTTCAGCGCTGCAACCATGGCTTCCAGCATAACGTCCGTATCCAGCCGCAGGTCGTGCGACAGATTCTTTTCAACCGTCAGAACCAGCATCCCGGAAACGTCACCGGTGCGGACGGTTGCAAATTTCACCGATCCTTCTTTCGTGGCGCGGCTGAAGGCCGTTCCCGGATGCGCTTTCATAACGTCTCGAAATACTCCG
>JACPZR010000252.1 GCA_016195395.1 Spirochaetia bacterium | reverse complement strand
AGAGGTCGCGCTGGAACCGGCGCGGAAAGAGCCCGTCTTTCTCTAGGCGCTTCCGCGCACGAATCAGATCTGTCCGTGCGTCACCCTCCGCGCCCCGCTCGAGCGCGGCCAAACCCTTGACGGCCGACGCATCCGCTTCATCCGCCTCCACTTGCAGCGCCTCCGCCGCATGAGCAATCGCCGGCTGTGTGCGTTTCAGTTCAAACTCCGCGCGCGCGAGGCCGCCCAGGAGCGCGGCGGTCTTCTTTTTTTTGGAAGCATCCGTCAATTTTTGACGGGCCTCTTCGTATGATCCGGCTTCCACGTGGGCCAGACCCTCGCCCAAAAGAATAAAAAACTTAAAGGAGTCGTCCGGTTCATCATTGAGACGACGTGCTTCCGCGAAAAACCGCAGCGCTCTCTCCGCATTTCCGAGTATGGTGGCACAGACGCCGCTCTTGTACTGATACTCCCATGAAGAGGGATTGCGGCGTACCAAATCGTCCAGATGCCGCTCGGCGCTCCTGTAATTCTTGTCCTTCATGTCCAGAAGGACCAACTGCCAGCGTGCGGGCTGGTAGTCGGGCCGGTCATCCACAATGCCCTGATAGATCCGCCGCGCATCCTTGAGATCGCCGGACTTCTTCTTTGAATCCGCTTCCCGCATCGACTTGAAGACTTCTTTCAGCGCCGGGTCGCGCTTATTCTCGGCCAATTCCTTGAGCTTTCTGATGTCGCCCGAATCGCGGATCTGGAGAAAGCGGGACGCGTAGGTGTAGAGATTATCCCAGTCTTCTGTGTACTTGTAGTAAACGATGATCTTCCAATAGCTCTTATCGCGAAGGTCGTAATCCATCCGCAGCTCCACCGCTTGGCAGAAGGCTTGGACGGCTTCTTCCTTCTTGTTGGTGTTTTCTAATATATAGCCCATGTAAAAGAGGGGATTGCCGTTGGAAGGATCGGCTTGGAGCGCTTTGCGAAACAGCTCCATGGCATCGTTGTATTTGCGGGCGCTGAATGCCAGTTTGCCCTGCGTATAGTAGGAATCCGCCCTGAGCGGAACCGCTCCCACTAGGAATGTGAAAAACAGCGTAAAAGCGATGCGGGTGCGGACGTCCAAAAGCGCGCGGGCGGCTCTCATGGGAACAGGGCTCCGGAGCGGATGCTTGCGCGCAATCAGAACTTTCTTGACGGCCACCTGTGTAATTACAGCCCATTACGTTCGAACATGATTGAAGTCGCCGGTCTTACCAAGTACTACGGATCATTCGCCGCCCTCCAGAACGTATCGTTTCAAGTCCCCAAGGGCCAGGTGGCGGGCCTTCTGGGATTAAACGGAGCGGGCAAAACCACATGTCTGCGGGTGCTCACGGGTTATCTCAATCCGTCCCAAGGACAGACAAAAATTGACGGAGCGGATGTCTTTGCCGAACCGCTGGAAGTGAAAAAGAAGATCGGCTATCTGCCGGAAGTCCCGCCCTTGTATCCAGAACTGGCCGTTGAGGACTATCTCCATTTTGTAGCGCGCATGCGCGGTGTTGCGGAAATGGATTTTCCGTCCGAATTTCTGCGTGTAACAGAGCTGACGCGCCTGGAGCACGCCCGCAAGTCGCTTCTGAGGAACCTCTCCCTGGGATATCGAAAGCGGGTCGGGATTGCGCAGGCCCTCATCGGCTCACCACCTGTCCTGATCTTTGACGAACCGATATCAGGATTGGACCCCCGCCAGATTGTAGAAGTCAGGAAGTTGATCCGCAGCCTCGCGGGTTCGCACACGATTTTGATTTCCAGTCATATCCTGACAGAAGTGGCGCAGACCTGTGACCGTGTTATCATTGTGCACAAAGGAAAAATCGCAGCGGAGCTTGCGGGCCCGGAACTGACCGGCTTGGAAGACCGATTCATGCAGCTGACGGCGGAGGACCGATGAAATACACTCTCTCCATCCCCGGCCTATCGAAGGCCTGGTGGGTGTTCCTCAAAGAATGGAATTCATTTCTGGGATCCAACCTGGCCCCCATCACGGTGGGTCTTGTGGCATTCCTGTGCGGGCTTGTGAGCGTTGTGCTGGGACTGACTCCCGGCGCCACGTATGAAGAAGTAACGCGCATTCTCTTCTACTTCTTTTACATCATCATCATTGTCGCGGGCACCATGCTTTCCATGTCCGCTTTCGTTCACGAAAAGCGACAAGGCACGCTGGAACTTCTCTACACACTCCCTGTGTCCGACTTGGAGTTGGTGCTGGGAAAATTCTTGATGGGCTCCGCTTTTCTTTCGCTGATCTCCGTGGCGATTACATTGGTCTACGTTAAAGCGATCGGGGAAGCCCCGTGGTACATTGTGGGTTCGGGGATCTTTGGACTGATCCTCGTAGGCATGTATGCTTACAGCGTGGGTTTGTTTGCGTCCACTCTGGCCGACAGTCATCTTGTGGCCATGCTTGTGGCGGCTGTGATTCTTGCCGCCATCGACATTGGTGGATTCTTGTCCGGCCTCCTGCCGTCGCCCGCCAAAGAAATCTTTGGGCACATGCACGGGCTGCACCAATTCAATCCGTTCAGCAGGGGAATCATCCCGTTCAAAGGGACCGTCTTCTTCCTGAGTCTCACCGTTCTCTTTCAATTCTTGTCCGTAAAGGTTCTTGAGTCGCGACGTTGGAGGGCTGCATGACGCAGTTGGCGTATTTCTACCGCCGGTATGGAGCTTGGGTTTTTGCCGCCGGCGTGTTCGCATTCCTTGTCGGGTTTTCCTACCGCACCAGCGTAGCCGGGATCCTCACTCTGATCGTCGGCCTTCTCGTTGCGGCAAGCGACCCGGCCGTCCTCTTTCTGGGCGTGCGCCAAGGGCTCGAAAAACCTAAAGCGACGCTCGTTGGCGCTTGGATCCTCGGTGTTCTTGGTCTGTCGTTCTATCTGGGTCGCGCGCTCATTGAAGTAGCTCCCGACGCAGTAGGCGGAGAGGAATCGATGGCAGCGCGTGTCCGAGCGCTCCTCCTGGCGCTTTTCCTCTTGGCATTGGCCGCTTCCTTTGCGTTCCGACTGGCTGTTTCGCTCGGCGCGTCCGCCGTAGACGGACTGAAAGGCGGCGCCCGCGCAACGAGAGAAAGCTTCCTGCGCTCGTCGGTCTTGGCCGTCGTGGCAGCGCTCCCTCTGTTTGTCCTGATCAACTATGTTTCGGCCGTCCGCAACCCAACGCTCGATATGAGCCCCGGTTACTATTCGTTTGGAGAAGCGTCGCGCACCATCATCAAGACCCTGAACAAAGACGTGCAAGTATATGCGTTTCTCCCCGTGCAGCAGGCCGTCCGCGATGCGGGGAAAGGGAGCACGCGCCCTGAACTGTTCAAAATCGCGGAAGACGTGCGCGTCATGCTCGAACAGCTGCCCGTCACGAATTCGCGCATCAGCCTGACGTTTCTCAACGCGGACTTGGACGCCGAGAAATCCGCCGAGTTCGGCACAGTGGCCAACGGCACCATCCTCCTCCGCGTGATGAAACCGGCTGAAGCCGTCGTATCGGGAGACAAGCCGT
>JACPZR010000251.1 GCA_016195395.1 Spirochaetia bacterium | reverse complement strand
GTCGTACGGCTAAAAGGTAACCCAGTCCATTCAGACTGCCAGCGTTATCCGGGTCAAGCCGGAGCACCGTCCGGTGGGTTTCGATCGCCTGGTCCAGACGGCCCAGCTTTTCCAAAGCAAAGGCGAGCATGTTGTAGAGGCGTGTATCTGTATTGTTGAGTTTGACCCGGGCTTGAAGCAGGAGAGCTGCCTCTTCCAAGTCCCCCGCTTTCACGAGGCAAAGTGCGTGGAGCGCGGCGGCGGAGCCGGTCTCGATATAGTCAGGATATCTGGTTTCCAAGTCGCCCAGGTAAGTGCATGCCTGGCGGAAGTTGTCCAAATGGAAGTAGAGGACTCCCAGCTCATGAAGCTCAACGGGACCGCCCCCGTGTTCGAGCATCTGTTTCAGGGCCATGATCCTCTCAAGGATCAGTCGCTCTCTGTCGGATGACGCTTCCTCCATATTTCCAATTCCTCGCGATCTGTTGTTTGAATGCTTACAGGCGTAATCGAAATCTGCCCGTTGGAAAGAACAGCAAAATCCGTGTCAGGTCCGCCGCTTTCTCCCATGATTGTTTCCTTCAGATGAAGGATCAGGTAATCCGTTCCCTCTTCCAGGTCCTCGTACGTGTCTTTGTAAACACGCCGGCCGTGGCTCGTGTAAGCGACTTTGGGAAAGGGTCCCGACCGGTCTTGTTCCGCCGGGTAGTTGATGTTGTAAACAATTCCGTGCTTGAGGAGCGATGCGTTCTCCTGAATCCAGGTGCGAAGCCACGCCGCAACGCGCCGGAAGTCTCCCGCATGATCTTTGATGGGAGTACTCACCGCTATCGCCCGGAGACCGTGCACTGCTGCATGCCGGGCCGCGCCGACGGTGCCGCTGTAGTGGAGGTCGTCTCCCAGGTTGGGACCGTGATTGATGCCGGATACAACAAGGTCGAACTTGGGAAACTCTCCCCAGTGAAGGGCTACGTTCACGCAGTCCGCCGGAAAGCCGGTTACCATGTAGTTACTGATGGCCTGCGAGGTGGCGCTCCGCTCTCTGTCAGGCGCAATGGCCCACACCTCAAAGTGAGCCGAGAGCTCCGCTTCCAAGTGGAGCATCCCGTTGGATCTCAGACCGTCGTCGTTTGTAAGAAGTATTCGCACTCAGCTGACCAGATGCAGTAAATCCAGAGAGGCCAGTAACAAAAGGGCTCCCGGAAATGCAAGTGTGAAGAGAATGGCCCTGACAAAAACCCGGACCGACTCCTGAAGCGACAGCTCGTACAGGTACTGAAGGCCGCGCACAACAATCCAGGCCGACCACGTGAAAAGAGCAAAAAAGAGCGGGATCAAAAGCAAAAGCGGCCGTGACGTAAAGTGAGCCGGAATCGCCCCGGGAAGAAAGAACACGAACGGCAGAGTGGAGAGGACAATGATCGAGATCATCGTCCATGTGTGCGCCGGCCGGTCGGAATGGCGGCCGCGGACGATCGCATCCACAAGCGCCCCCACGATCAAAGACCAGAGAAGAACCACCACAATCTGGACAGCTGCGAGCACAATGATCGGCACCACAAAGAACTTCTCGTAATAGTCCCTCGTGATGTAGATCCCGATCGCATTCGAGAACGCGGAGAGGGCCACAATGGTTCCGATCATGCGCCGGAACGTCGGAATTTTTCGGATGTAAACCGGCAGCTCTTCAGGATGCTGGAGGACCAGAAAACAGACTTCAACAAGGATGATAAGAAAATTGGCCATACGATTCAGCGCCCGATTTGAAGAACAAAATCAACGAGTTCCGGTGGAAGGCCGGCTGGATGCAGATAGTAGATGGTCCCGAGCGAACCCGTGTCCATACGGCGCGCCTTTCCGCCAAACGGCATAACGTCAAAAAGATCGTCCAGAAATTCGCGCTTGGGTTCAAGAATCGGGAGGTCACGCGATGTTTTGAGCATGCGCTTGATCTCGATGACAGCGTCGTCGCGTCCGCCTGTGTTGGAAACCATCTGCTCCAAGAGCGCTGCCTTTCCCGAATAGATGCGCCCTTCCGCCCAACGGCCGACTGTGGACAACGGCTGTCCGCGTCCCTCGGCTACGTCTTTCAAGAACATCTGGTAGGCATCATCGAGCACACGCTGTTCCATATCGCGCTCTTCCTGCGTCATGTCGCGGAACGGATACGATGAATCCTTAAAGCGACCCGCTTTCAGCGGGGTGACGGTTACGCCGTGCTGGTTCAGAAATCCGGAGACATTCGGGTGAAAGGCAATCACGCCGATGGAACCCACCACGGAACCCTC
>JACPZR010000250.1 GCA_016195395.1 Spirochaetia bacterium | reverse complement strand
GTAGGCTACCCTCTTCCGGGACGCACAGTATATGCGACGTTGAGCTACAGGTTCTGATATGAAGCGCAGCACCTTACAGAAAACATTCCTGCCGATCGCTCTGCTCTGCGCGCAGCGCATCGCTTTGCTTGGAGCGCTCGCCGGCGCCGCGTGCAAAGACATCCCCCGGCCGCCGGTCTGGCAGGCCGTCATTTCCGGCGGGACGGACCGCATAGGAATTGTGTCCACGGATTTTGGCGCGGCGGGTCGCTTCAGCACAATGACTCCGGATGGCTTTCCCGTGCCCGGTTTTCAAAACATTCACTCAGACGCCGTGGCGCGCTTTCAAGACACGCACGTTTACATCATCAACCGGTTGAACCGCGACAACATTCAGGTGCTGGACCCGTCGCTCACCTATCTCACAGTGCAGGAATTCTCCACAGGCGGCGGCAGTAACCCGCAGGACTTCATCCGCGTAAGCGACACCAAGGGCTACGTCACTCTCTTTAACAAGGATTCCCTTCTCATTGTAAACCCGCTCACGGGACTTCCGTCCGGACAGATCTCTCTGGCCGCGTGGGCCGACGCAGACGGCCTGCCGGAGATGAGCGGCATGCACCTGGAAGGAAATCTGCTCTACGTGGCGCTCGAGCGTCTTGACAGAAGCCAGTCGTTTCTTCCGCCGGCGCCCGGACCCGCCGTCCTGATTGAGATTAACGTTCTAACCGACTCTGTGACCGGCGCATTTTCTTTTCAAGGCCAGAATCCGTTTGGAAAACTGCGGCGCGTCATTCTTGGTGGACAACCCCACATTGTGGTTCCCAGCGCCGGGCGGCTGGGCTTCATCAGCGCACTCGACGGAGGCGTGGAGGCATTCAATCTGGTCACACGGTCGTTTCGTCCCGGCTATCTGTTTTCGGAAGCCGCCGCGGGCGGGGACATCGTGGACGCGGCTGTCAAGAACGACACAGAGGGATACGCGGTCGTGCTCGACGCGGCGTTCAACAAGTCCGTCCAGAAATTCAACCCGCAGAACGGACAGCTCTTAAGTGTTCTTGCACGTTATCCGTCCACGGCGGGTACGGTGGCGGGGCTCCTCTTGACGCCCAACGGATATCTCTACGCGGGCGACGCAAGCTTCGCAAACCCCGGCATCCGCATCTATGATACAAACCGCGGCGACCTCCCTCTGACACCGGCGCCCATCAACGTGGGCCTGCGCCCTTTTGATATTATTCAAATTCCATAACAATTCTATTGCTTGACACCTCGCGGCGCCGCGCATGGCTTCTGGCATGGAACTCACCAAGCTCGTCCTGTTATACGTCATGGCAGGGCTCTACGTCCTTGCGGGCATCATGCATTTCTTGAAGCCGAAATTCTACCTGCGTATCATGCCGCCGTTCATCCCCTTTCACAAAGCCATCGTTTTTGTGAGCGGCGTGGTGGAAGTGGTATTAGGCGCCGCGCTCTTTCTGCCTGAGTATCGCAGCCTGGCCGCATGGGGCGTAGTGGCCCTCTTGATCGCCGTCTTTCCCGCAAACATCTATCACTTCACGTCCGGCGGCCGCGGCATGAAGATTCCAAAGTGGGCGCTTGCTGTCCGCCTGCCCCTTCAGTTTGTTTTGATTGCATGGGCATGGTGGTACACGTAGGGGAATGCGGCGCGGTACAGGAGAAGAAGATCGTCGACGCGCCTATGGTTTGAAAACGCGCAGATCCAAT
>JACPZR010000214.1 GCA_016195395.1 Spirochaetia bacterium | reverse complement strand
GGGGAGGCCTTGGCTTCCATCGCTTCTGTGTCCCGCCTGGAGCTTCTTACCCGACACACATCAGAGGACGTGGGCGGGAGACTCTCATCGCGGGGCGGGGAACTGGAAACCGTGGAACCGGCCGCTGCGCGCCACGGCACAACACTCAAGATAGAGGATCTCTTCTATTCTGTCCCAGCGCGCAAGAAACATGTGAGGTCCGAGCGCGTAGAGAACGCGCGCATTTATCGTGAAATCGTCAAGGCTGCTCTGGCCCGCCCGGACGTTCGCTTCACCTACTACCGCGACGAACGCGAATTCCTCCTTTTGCCCCCGCGCACCACTCTCATTGACCGCATCGCGGACATCTACGACACACGTCTTCGAGACAGACTGCTCACCGTGGATGCAGAGCTGAATTCATTCCGACTCACAGGGTTCATTACAGATCCTCAGTACTATCGTTCCTCGCGCGATGCGCAATACCTGTTTGTAAACGGCCGACCTGTCGATTTTCGACATGCTTCCTTTCTGGTGAAAAAAGCTTACGGTGAACTCCTGCCGCACGGCGCTCAACCCTGCTACTTCCTCTTCCTGTCCGTCGACCCGGCCCACGTGGACGTGAACGTTCACCCTGCCAAACGGGAAGTTCGCATGCTCGACGAATCCGGCCTGCACACGTTGTTCTTGCGCGCCGTTCACCAGACGCTGCATCCCAAAGGCACGCTGTCGCTTTCGGCATCCGCCGACACGGCTGGTCCCGGTCCCGCATCCGTGTCGCTTTCACTTACGTTCCCACGGCGCTCTACTTCCTTTGGCGCGCAAAGCGACGCCGCTCATCCAGATTCTAGCGATGGTTCTTTGACGGATGGATCGGAGTCGGTTCACGAGGGCGAACGGGCAGACACGTCGGGACTATTGGCCCCCGTCCTTACGAAATCCACAGACGAAGAACTGGCGCGCGCGGAAGAAGCAGCCGGACAGGCCTCGTCGCTTCCGGATTTGGAAAGCCTCAGACAGCTGGGAGTCGTGTTTGGTACCTACATCATTGCGGAAGGAACCGACGGGCTCTTTTTGATCGACCAGCACACAGCGCACGAACGCGTGAATTACGAACGCATCCGAGGCCGCTTGGAAAAGGCGCGCCGCGAACGCCAGCCCCTGCTCACGCCGTTTACTGTGGAATGCGGGCCGGACGAGCTTCAAGAAATTTTGAGCCACAGAGAGACATTGTAAGAGGCCGGTTTTGTTATAGAAGAATATGGTCGCTCATCGTACGCGGTGCGCGAGGTGCCCACCTATCTGGAGCCGGGAGAGGAAAAGACGGCAGTGGTCCGCGTGATCCAACGCATATTGGAAGGCGAATCTGTTGTCCGCATATACGATGAATATGCTGCCATGAAAGCGTGCAAGGCCTCTATTAAGAAGAACGATGTTGTATCCAGCGGTGTGCTCGCCGGGATTCTGGGCGAGCTGGCACAGTGTGCTGAGCCGGCCCGCTGTCCACACGGGCGGCCCACCATGGTTCGGATAACGCCCGCGGATCTGGACAGGCTCTTTGGCAGAACATAGCGGAAAATGCAGAGTATCTCATGACAACAATTCCAGAAAAGACCATTGTGATCGCCGTGACCGGCAGTATTGCAGCCTACAAGGCCTGTGACCTTTCGCGGAGCCTTACCAAAAAAGGACACGTCGTTCAGGTCCTTATGACGGAACACGCGGAACGCTTTGTAGGCCGCGCCACGTTCCAAGCCATCACCAGCCGTGAAGTCTTCGGCGGCGACTGGGACGAAAAAATGCTCCACATTGATCTCAAGCGCATGGCGGGCGTCTTTGCCGTGGTACCCGCTACCGCAAACGTCCTCGCGAAATTTGCCGCGGGCATTGCCGATGATCTGGTCACCAGCTCGTATCTTGCGATGACCTGTCCCGTACTCTGTGCGCCCGCCATGAATCCATCCATGTATTCGCATCCCGCTACACAGCGGAACATTGCACAGCTCAAGAAGGACGGCGTCATATTCGTGGACCCGGCCGAAGGCGAAGTGGTCTGCGGAGATACCGGGCAGGGCAAGATGGCGGACATTGCTCTGATTGAGAAGCTGATCCTTGAAAGCCTGGTTCGCGGAAAAGGGAACGCGTGAAATTCTCCTCGATGCGACTGGTAGTGGGCTCTGGACCCACGCGTGAGTGGCTCGACCCGGTCCGCTTTCTCTCCAATCCATCCACAGGTCGGATGGGGCATGCCATCGCTTCAGCGGGGCTGGGACGCTTTCGTGAAATTGTCTTTATTTCCGGTCCGGTAGGGTCCGGGTTTCAGCGTGTGAGTGGAGCGGTAAATTTTTCCGTGGAAACCACGCAGGAGATGCGGGACCGTGTGGTGGAGTCGCTTTCTAATGATACAATTCTCGTCATGGCTGCGGCCCCCGCGGACTACGCGCCCGTGGAAACCAGAAGCACCAAAATCAAGAAACAGCAGAATGTGAATCTTGAACTAACGCTCAAACCCACACCGGACATCCTTCTGGAAGTAGCACAGTTGAAGAGTCGTTTCACAAATTTGATTCGTGTCGGCTTTGCCGCAGAAACAGATAACGTTATAGAGAACGCCCTCACCAAGATGCAAAAGAAGGATTTGGATTTCATCTGCGCCAACGTTGTGTTTAAAGAAGAGACTGGTTTTGGAGATCACCCCAATTCTCTTCTTGTCCTCGACCGTCTGGGAGCGGAACATACGCTGGGCCCGGCGCCTAAACCGGAGCTTGCGCGGAGCCTCTTGGATTATTTGGAAAGCACTTGATTCATGAGAACAGTGCTCCTGACAGCTGTGAAAGAGGAATTGGAGTGTGTTCTTGCCGTTGCTCCTTTTCAGTTTGACCGTGAGATCCGCGCCTACCGCTGCCTAACGGACAGGAACTTGATCGCCGCCACCACAGGACCCGGCCTGAAACAGCGCAAAGATATCCGGCTGATTCTTGAGATGCATGAGCCGGACATCATCGTCAACGCCGGTCTCGTGGGAATTTTATCAGAAGAGGATACCATCCAGCCCGGAGAACGGCTGCGCTTGGGAAGTGTCATCCTCGCTGCAGACGGAACGGAATACCCGGCCGGGCCCGGCGGACACGACAGGCTCGTCACCGTTCCCAAACCCGTCTTTGACCCCGCCGACAAGCTGGACCTGAAAACCCAATGGAAGGCGCGCGCCTGCGACATGGAGGCGGCGCAGGTGATTGCCCTTGTGGGCCAAATCCGCACCGTCGCTCCAACAGCTGCCGTGGCGCTCTGCAAGGTGGCCGGTGATCTGCCGATTCACCATGAACTCTTTAAAGACGAATACCTTCTG
>JACPZR010000213.1 GCA_016195395.1 Spirochaetia bacterium | reverse complement strand
GGGGGTCATTGCCGTCATGCTGGGAGTAAATCGTCAGGTAACGTGTTCCTGTGGCGCTTGCAAAGACTGTCTGCATCAGGCTGAGAGCGCCGGTCAAAGGGTCACGCAGAAACGCGTGGAGATCCGTCCCTTGCGTATCCGTGCTGTAAACGTAGTCATTGGTAACGCCCACCGAATATGGATAGGTCCCCGCAGACACTGTTCCTCGCGAAGTCAGCGCGCCGGTCAGGGACACCTCAAAAACATTCAAAACGTGGTCTGTTGAGCACGATACGTAGAGAAATTTGCCGTCCGGGGAAAAATCAATGTATCCCCCTCCACAACAGGCGGGGGTAGTTCCCAAGGCTGTCGTGGCTCCGTTTGATGGATCTACGTGGTACCCGCTGACGCTGCAACCGCTGTAGTTGGGTGAGTATGCGTAGATTCCATTCGGATGAAAGAATGCACCTTGCGTAAATGACCCGGCAGACACCACCGCGACTCCCGTAGCCGTATTGTCGGGATTGACTTTGATGACAGAAACATTGTCACCATATGGTTTCCCAACGAGGAAGAAGTTTCCGTTCCCAGAAACGCCGATCCGCGATGGGAGAGAGTCCACGGCGATGGTACTTGCCGGGGCAATCATACGCGTCACTGGGTCAATTGTAAACGTCGCCACACCACCGGCGTACGGAGATGCACTCTGTGCATATTCAACGTGGAGAAGACCCCGCAGGGGATTCAGGGTAAGATAGTAGCTCACGTACCCCGGCATAGCGTCGATTGTCTGGATCTTCGTCAATAAACCCGTATTGGGATCAATACGAAACGCAATCACAGTGGACGAATTGGTGTCCACAGCGTAGAGCGTATTGTGGTCCTGGTCGATCGCCAGCTCTTCGGGCAGTCTGCCGCTCGCAATATTCTGAACAGGGGACAACATTCCTGCTTGGATACCATAAATTCCGATGTAACCGTTGGGATCCGTTCCATGCGAAACGTATACCCACCGGGGAACGTTGATCGCATCCAACTGAACAGCGAGCGTCACCCCTGCCGCGGCCACGTTACCCGCAGCATCCTTGGCCCATGCGTATAACGTGTAATTTCCCGCGCTCGTCAGAGTGAAATACGTTGGCGCAGCCGACTGCCAGCCCCCCGCCGCGGCCCGCGGCTTGTTAGGTGTGCGTGTCACCATCCAGCCTGTGATCGCCGTATTGTCGCTTCCGGCCAGCGTGAAACGGACAACCGGGTCGTTTGTAGGCGTCTGCGATGTCATCACGAACGTGTCGATTATGGGCGCCGTAGTATCGGCGTTCGTAGGATCCGTTCCGTTTGCGATTTCAAGCGCGTCACCCACCCCGTCACCGTCGGTATCGGCTTGATTCACGTTCGTCATACCGCCCGCGCCGTACGTGGCGAAACCCTCGTAGGCATCCGAAATTCCATCAACGTCCGTGTCCGGCCCTGTGGTTGCGGCCACGCTCACGCCGGTCTGCACGTTGCTTGACTGATCGTACGCAAACAAGGTATAGTAATAATTCGTATTGGCTGCCGCTGTTTCGTCGATAAAGGCCTGCGGATTGACTGACGTTCCCGACACTGCGACACCATCGGTTACAAGCGACGGGGGCGCCAGAGTGCTTCGTCGGATGATGACTCCAGCAAACTTGGGGTCGTCAGGATTTTGCCATGTGAGTAACACCCGGTCCGCTCCCGGGACTGCCGTGACATTTGAAACAATCACGGAGCCGGCCGGGCGCCCCGCGGCTTCGCAGATGGACCCGGGTGCTGAGGCTCCGGTATCACCCTGTCGTTTCAGCACCAACCAGTAGTTCGACTGGATGCCCTTGGACGACACTCCGCTTCGGTTGCCGTCGAGATGAACCTGCTGCCCTTTTGCGTAGCTTTTCTTGTACACGCGGAACCGACCTGCGGCGTCCGTAGTCCGGATATATCGTCCTGTATTCACAAAGCCTGCTGCGGCAATCCAAGGGGCGTCCGCTGACGCATCGGCCAGATTTGTCCCGCCCCGAGAATCGTACATCAGGTACACATCGATGTTCGTGTGGGCCGTGAAGTTTACGTAATCCTGTCCCTGATTCAACTTATGCTGTTCAAACGTTCCGCAGCTTGAGTCGCCGTTGCAGGTGGCCACGCCCAATGCCTGCGAGAATCCAAGATCCTGAAAATTGGAGTCCTGAACGATGTAATAGTTGCGGTCTTTCAAGTATCGAAACCCCGCGTCAATCGTGGTCAGTTGCGCGCCCGCGCTGCCGCCGATCCCGCCCGGATAGTCCGACGTTATGCAGGAAGGCGCGGGGGCCAGGTTCCCGTTGGAAGCGGCCACCGCTGTTATCACAAACGGCGTCATGTGCCCGGAGAAAGCGGAAACGCTCTGCTTATCCAAGTCGATTTGAATCTTGTCCGCCATCCCCCACTCGCTGCGGTTTGTATCCAAGTATTGGACCGCGAATTCACGGGTCAGCCCGGCATCTTTCAACACGGCAGCGTCGTACGAGTAGTCTAACTCCACGTACTTCCCCGCCGGGAGGCGAAGACTGTACGGATACTGCGACATGGGGTCTTCGGGACCCACGTTGTAGATTTTCCCCACCGGCACAAAGGCGCCGTTCACCCGGTCAGGAACCGCGGTGGGGGATACTTTCACCTGCAACGCATCAGAGGGTAGCCCGGCGCCGCTCGAGAGCGCCAGCGTGGGTGCTGTGGTCGCATTCACCGGCGGAGAGCTGCTTCCGAGAAAGAATACAGCGGCCAACCATGATTGGTTCTCCGACCGGTCCCGCATTCCGCCTAATACGCCCATGCAATTCGCGGAAAACATGAGTATAATTGCAGGTAGAATTATTCTAGTAGAACGCTGATAGATCGGAGACATAATCGATTTTCCTTTTCGCGGGAACAGGCCGAGAATTGCGCAAATATATGGGTCTAGGCGTGGAGGGTAAAGGGCTTTCTAGCCAGGGAGACCAGTGGCATCAAGAGTTTCGGATCGCCGGAGCGTCGGGTCCAAAGAAAAACCCGCGGTTTACGCCGCGGGTCGTGGGTTGCGAGATCGCGCGGGGGCGCCTACGGGCAGGACCCCGCCTGGAAGGAAATCGCCCCGCCGGGTGTTGCCATGCCGACCAGCTCGTTCGTGATAACTGTGTCAACGCTTGAGACCGTTGGATAGCCCGTCGGTGCCGATGCGTTTCCATCGCTGACGAAATACCCGCTCACACTTGTGTTGAAAAGTCCTGCATTAAGAGGGTTGGTTTGGGTGCAGGCCGAGGCGAAGTTCGCAGTTGAGACAGCTGTGGCCGCACTGAGCGCGCCAAACTTGGCGGTCGTATTGTACGGTGAGGTCTTTGACGCAAGGTAGGCCAGATTGTAGACGTCAGTTGACGTTCCATCCGTGCCAAATCCCGTGGTGCCGTTGCAGAAATCTGCTTTCGTTTTTACGAACCCAAGGAAACCAATCTGGCCGCCGGAAGTATCATCGTATGCCTTAAGCACCGCGTCTGTGATCACACCGCCATTTGCATTATCAAAAGGGGTGGCCGTGGTCCAACTGCAGACCATGGTTTTCTTGCCGGCGGCAGAGGTCCCCACATAGTTCGCGCCGCCAGTCGCTCCGGTGCCAAAGCTGCACTTGATGTTCGCGGAGCTGGATAACGTGGAATCGAAAGCTTGCGGCTTCCAGATCACCACGGCACCACCATTGCTCTCCGGATTCGTTGCCGAGTTGAAGAACATCTGAAGCGAAACGGAGCTATTGGTACAAATTTGGAACATTTTGGTGTAGGTGGGAGCGGCAGCCCCCGTAGCCTCGTTCTGCCCCGGCGTGTATGAGCCGGTGGATATCTTGAACGTTGAAGTCCCCGACGTGAATGGCCCGGCATTGCTTTGCGCCAATATTCCGGACGAGTTCAAAGTCGACAAAAGACTGTCGATACTCCTTGCCACTGATCTCATGAATGTTGCCGATCCACGGACACCGCCCCAAGCACTCGAGGCAGCAATAACGGGCTTCATGCCCGCCAGATCCACCTTGACCAGCATCTCGTTCTCTAATGAGTACGGCTTCTTCAAAACAGATACGGTCAGGGAAGCGGAAAGAAAGACTGCGACGGCGCCAAAGCTCCAGACAAATAGTTTCTTGTTCTTCATCTTCATTTCCTCACTGGGCCACGCCACACGGTATGATTACCATGAAGCCGGTACTTGAAGTGGGAGCACGGGCGTCCGCACGCAGCGCCGCGGTTAAACCCAACAGCAACAACATGCTGTCATTATTGTCATCCTTCTTGCAATATCCAAACACCGCCAAGCCTGCCACGGCGAGTGTAAGGCCAAGAAGCAGGGTGCGTATCCTCTTTCTTAAAAACTCCATCAGTTACATTCCTCCGGATCCCAGAATGCCGGGAAGCCCCGCATGGCAGAATTTCAGAGTCTGCCCGCTCCGCTTATTAGACAAGGCGGGGTAGGAATGATCTCAACAAAAAAACCTAATAGTCACCCTTTTTTGCTGGCAGCATCAATACGGAAAAGGGACTAGCGAACAGGTGGGGTTGACATCCGCGTAAAACAAAGCCGATGGGCCCCGACCTACGTCAGGACGCACCGGCTGGTTTTCAGGGTCTTACACTATCTTACGATCAGTCGTGATCGGCGGGGTGTTGGTCAAACTTGGCTTTGCAGTCTGCCGACAGCTTGGCCTTGTTTTCCTTCAGGCACTGGACGATCTTTCCGTCACCCGGCTTCACGTCTTTACAGAACTGTTTGTAGTCTTTTTTGCATGCTTTAGAGAATTCTTTGTGCTGCTCTTTGACTTTTGCCATGTGATCCGTGCAGCCCGCAGACAGTTTGTCTTCATGAGATTTCAGGCACATCCAAATACGGCCCTGACCAGGTTTCACATCTTTGCAGAAAGTGGTGCGGTCATTGGCGCACGCAGCCCCTTTGCCCTGCGGCTGGGCAAAGAGCCCGCCGGCGAATGCCAGGGAAACGGCAGCCAAAACGGCTCCGCCAAGAATTGCAGCTTGATTGTTTTTCATCAGATTTACAGCCTCATACGTCCAACAAATACCGGTAACCGGATTGGACAATGTCAGAACGAGGGTAGACACCTGAGAAGCAAGACATTTTACAGGTTCGCAATGGTGGGAGCTCTCCTCTC
>JACPZR010000212.1 GCA_016195395.1 Spirochaetia bacterium | reverse complement strand
GGGGCTCTGCCCCGTGAACTTGTGGTCTTATCGGCTGTTGCTGGGAACACGCTATCGTTCACGTCGCCACTCAAAAACGCGTACGCATCAGGAACTTTTAACGTGGCGAGCGCATCCGCGGCGCAGGTCGTCAGGGTGCCACAGTACAACGACGTAACCATCAATTCTGGGGCATCCATCACTGCGAATTCATGGAACGGCCAGACCGGCGGCATTGTGATCTTCCGTGCCAAAGGCACCGTTATGATCAACGGGAATATCGACGTTACACAGACGGGCTACCGCGGCGGGACGGGCCTGAATCCCTTCGCGGCGCAGACGGCCAATCAGGGTGAATCGCATAGCGGGTTAGGCACGGCATCCAACGCGCAGAATAACGGAGCGGGAGGAGGCGGATCGAATCTGAACAATACCACGAACGGGTCAGGCGCCCCCGGTGGCTATGCGGTCACCGCCCCGGACCCTTTCCAGTTCGTTTGGTCTGGGTCTCCGTCGGGAGTAACGGGAGCGCCGGGCAGCGCCATCAGCAATCCCGCCCTCAGTACTCTACTTATGGGCCCCGGAGGCGGGGGCTTGTCGCAAGGATCCAGCCAGTGTGGCGGCATTGCCAACGGCGGCACGGGAGGCGGCGTGATTGTTGTGGATGCTTACGACATAGAAGTCGGCTCCAGCGGTTCCATCCTTGCTGTTGGCGGTAAGAACGGCATCTGCGTCTGGCACTACCAGTTATCCGGCGCGGGCGCCGGTGGGTCCGTATATCTTCGGTCGTACATCATGCACTTGGGCACGAATCGTGTCAACGTGGGCGGCGGCATCCATGTTGACGATAACGGAGTGTCCAATACGAGTTTCCCACTTTATCCCGCATCGCCCGGCATGATACGCTTGGATTACACGAACAAAGACTTTTCCGACGCAGGGACGACGGTGCAGATACCAGTCTATACGTTGGTTCCCAGCGCCGCCTATCTTCCGTTTGAGTGAGCGGCCATCTCCCAAAAAATCCGGCACATTACGTCGCATAGCTCTTCCCGGGTCCGATACTCTTTGGTAGTGCGCTCTCTGGGCGCCTAGACGAATCGCGTGCGCTGGCAGATTACAAATGCTCGAATTGTGGAACCGAATGGGACGTCCCATTCGGGCGGGCTTGTTCTGGACGGACACTTGATTGCCAGTGTTCTTGGAGCAGCTGAGGCGGAGCCGGATCTTCTTACGCTGAACCTGCACGGGCTTTCTGTCTTCCCCGCTCTGATCAACGCACACGACAGCCTGATTGCAACCTATGCAGCCTTTGCGGGCGAAGGGCGGCCATACCTGAACTGGCTCGCTCACGACAATGAACTGAAAGCATCTCCACTGTTCCGCGAGAGGATGCTCTTGGATGTGGCGCAGCTCTACGCGCTCGGCGCCTACAAGAACCTATTAGGCGGCGCCACCTTTGTGGTGGATCACATTCCTCATTTTGTACGCGAGCCGTTCCAGAGTTCTCTTCCTGTGGACGTTCTTCAGAACTTTGGGATCGGGCACTCGGCTGTGTCGTACGGCCTTGGCTGGGGCGACAGCATCGAAGCGGAGTACGCGCTCGCAGCGGAACAGGGCCGACCTTACATCATCCACATTGCCGAAGGCTTTGACCCTGAGAGCGCCGGGTCGCTCCGACAGCTGGACCGCGAGGGCGGACTGGGCGAGCACACTGTGCTGGTACACGGCCTGTCGCTTTCGGAAAACGACTTTGACCGCATTGCGAAAGCCGGCGCGTCGCTCGTGTGGTGTCCGTCGTCCAACATGTTCCTGTATGGCAAGACACTGCGAGTCGCTCAGGCATTGTCGCGGGGAATTCCAGTCTGCATTGGAACAGATTCCGCCATGACAGGTTCCATCAACATGCTGTCGGAACTGAAGACCGCAGCCTCCCTATGGGAGCGCATCACCGGTGATCCCGTGGATCCCAATGTTCTGTTTTCGATGGCGACTGAGACCGCCTCACGCGTCTTTCGTCTGCCAAAACGCGGAGAGATTGCTGCCGGCAAGCACGGCGATCTGCTCATCCTGAAACACAGGCAGGAGGAGCCAACCGCAGCTTTGGTCAACAGTTCTGTGTCCGACGTCTACCTGGTGGTGAGAAGCGGACTGCCTGTGTTTGGAGAGGAAACGCCTGCTGTTGAAACCATCTTCACCCAGGCGGGCGTCGTTTTCGACCGTTTTGACCTGAAAGGGGGCGGCCGGAAGATCGCTGTAAAGGGTCTGCGCGCTCTTCTCGACGATATTTCCCATGCAATCGGGTCCCCTAGAGTATTTGACTTTTTGCCCCTGTCTTAAAAACCAAGAGAGTCGATGCCCACAGCGCGAAATTACAACGGCGGGTCCATTGTCTACTTCCAAGGCGACACGGGCGATGAGGTCTACGTCCTCCAAAAGGGGAAAGTGGCGCTGATCAGCACGGCCCTCGACACCGGGGAAGAGATCAAAGAAGAAGTCCGTCTGGGCGAGTTTTTTGGCGTCAAATCGGCGCTGGGGCGCTACCCCAGAGAAGAGACGGCGCAGGTCATTGGAAAGACATCGGTCCTCGTTTTCAAGCTCCCCGAGTTTGAAGCCTTCTGCCTCAAGAATACACACCTCATCATGAAGATGCTCAGGGTGTTCTCAAAGCAGCTCAGGTCCATTCACCGTCAGGTCCGCGACATCCTGAAGGTGGGCGCGGCCAAAGATCCCGGCTACGAACTCATGAACGTCGCCGAGTGCTTCTACAAAGCGGGCAGCGTTGATCATGCGGTGTATGCATTCGGCAAGTACGCAGAGCACTACCCGGGCGGACCGTACACCGCGCGCGCATCGGAACTGCTGCAGATGGCGCGCAAGGGGATGACGTTCCCCATCCACTATCCGCCGCTCGAAGTCATTTCCAGTCATGCCCGTCAAGACGACCACTTTGTTCACGTAGGGATGCAGTCGGCGGACAAAGCGGCCGATGATCCATTTGCTCTGGATGCGCACGAGACACCCGCAGCTGCGGAGAAGACCATCACCGATATTTTCTACGAAGGGTTGAATCACTACGGTCAGGGGCAGTACGCAGAGGCGCTCGCTTCGTTTGAAGACGCCATGTCGCGGACAACGCTCCGCAACCAGGAGGAAAGCGACTCATTCGCCAAAGCCCACTATGAGAAGGGCCGCGCTGAACTGAAGCTTGGCAAATTGGACGACGCCACCACCTCGTTCTCTGTATATTTGAAGAAGTTTCCCACCGGCGATCAAGTCAAAGAGAGCATTTTCCATATGGGCGTAACCGCGGAGATGAAAGGGAACAAAGAGCGGGCCCGGACCCTGTATCACAAAGTTGCCACGATGCCGCCGCCGGATGACGTTACCCGCGAAGCGCGCAAGCGTCTGGAGAAGATGGCCTGATGCTTCTTCCAGAATCCATGTTTGAGAAGTTTGGCCGGACGTACGAGCCCGGACAGATCGTGTTCTGCGAGTATGAACCGGGAAACGACTTCCACTTCATACAGGAAGGCCGGGTTAAAATTACCAAAACCATCGGCACTACGCAGAAGACCCTCGATGTGCTCACCGCCGGAGATATTTTCGGTGAGATGGCCATCCTTGAAGAAGAGCCCCGCAGCGCCTCCGCTATTGCAGTGGATAAAGTGCGCACATTGAATTTCAACCGCCAGAATTTCGACACGCTGATGAACGGGAACCCGCAGCTTGCATCGCGGCTCCTTGTGATCTTCACGCACAGGATCTACGATGCCCGGCGCCGCCTTCAGATACTCCTTCTGGATGACATTCAGTCCAAAGTGGCCGACGTGTTTCTCATGCTGAACGAAAAGGAACCTGCCAGCGGGCAGATCACCTCGACGCGCACATTCCATGTCACCGTGGACGATGTGGCAAACTGGTGCGGACAACCGGTGGACGAGGTTCAGAAAGTGATCAGTATCTTTGTCAAACAGGGTAAAGTAGAACTCTTCGCTGACCGCATCGTGATAACAAACATAAACGACTTCAGCCGTCTGATTGCGGCAAAGAAAAAGAATTTGTGGTAAGTGATTCGTGACCGCACTCGGGGGACTCCATGCTCAGCATACCGGGCTACCGGGTAGTTGAAGAAATCTATTCCAGCGCCCGTACCACGATCACCCGCGCCTATAGACTCGAGGGTGAGCGTCCTGTTCTGCTCAAAGCGCTGTCTGCAAAACATCCTGATGCCATCGATATAGCGCGGATCCGGCGCGAGTACGAAATCCTCACCCTTCTGACCGGCCGGGATCCTGTGCCGGGCGTGGTTGCCTGTCTGGGCTTGGAGACGTGGCGGAATTTTCCCGTTCTTGTATTGGAAGACACCAAGTCCGTATCGTTGAGCGCTTCACTTAAAACGCGTCCGGTGCGTCTTCTGGATTTCTGTCAGACAGCCCTGGCTCTGGCTGCGGCGTTATCAGGCCTCCGCAGGCATCACGTGGTTCACAAGGAAATTTGCCCGGATAACGTTGTCATCACCCCTGACGGCCGACCGATTCTCGTCGACTTTGGAATTGCCTCGCGGCTGTCATCAGAGACGGCCCAGTCCGCCTCGATTGCCGGGTTGGAGGGGAATCTTGCTTTCATTGCGCCTGAACAGACCGGGCGGATGAACCGCGTTGTGGACTATCGCTCCGATTTTTATTCTTTAGGCGCCGTGTTTTACCAGATGCTGGCCGGCCGGCCGCCGTTTGTTGCTGTCGACCCCAATGAGCTGGTGCATTCTCACATCGCGAGAGCCCCGGATCCGCTGAAGAGATCCAAGGCAGGGGAGGACGTACCAGGGTTCGTCAACGGAATCATCCTCAAGCTCTTGTCGAAGGCCCCCGAGGACAGATACCAGAGTTCCTACGGACTCATCCATGACTTGGAGCGGGCGTCGCGTGCGTTGACGGAAGGCGCCCCTGTCTCGTTTGTGCTGGGCGAGCGCGACGTTCCCGACACCCTTCAGATTCCACAGAAACTCTACGGTCGCGAACGACCGCTGGAGATTCTGACTAAAACCTTTATGGATGCGTCACGTGGCGCTAAGTGCTTTCTCAGCGTTTCCGGAGAGGCGGGCGTTGGGAAGTCGGTTTTGATCCAAGAAATCCGCCGTCCCGTGGCGGAAAAGCGCGGCTTCTTCCTTTCTGGCAAGTTTGACCAGTACCGGCGCGACATCCCTTACCAAGCGTTGGTCCAAGCCTTTCAAGTTCTTATCCGCTCACTTTTGTCCGAAAGCAATGCGCGCATTGAAGTCTGGAAGCATAGGATTGTGTCGGCCTTGGGGATGAATGCCCAGGTGCTTGTTGACATCATACCGGAACTGCACTACATCCTGGGAGAGCAGGCGCCCGTGCCGGAGCTCTCTCCCACGGAATCCAGAAACCGCCTCCTCACAACCTTTCAGAATTTCATCAAGGTATTCTGCGGCGAGGAGCATCCGTTGCTTCTGTTTCTGGACGACGTGCAGTGGGCGGATTCCGGCACCTTGGAGTTGGTCCCGTCGCTTTTGTCTGACCCGGCGCTGTCCCACCTTCTGATCATTGCCGCGTATCGTGACACGGAGACCGGCGAATCACATCCGCTCTTTCTTGCCGTGGAGGAACTCCGCAGGTCGGGTGTGCCCGTTGAACGTCTGAAGTTGAATCCGCTGGGTCCGGTTGACGTTGATCGTTTCATCGCGGATGCGCTCTTTCTTGAAAGCGACGCGTCGGGGGCCAAGGCGCCGCCCACAGACTTGTCAGAGTTTGTGTTTCGCAAGACAAATGGGAACCCGTTCTTTGTGGCCAGCCTCCTCTCCAATCTTGCGGAGTCCGGGTTGGTCTATTTCTCCGCTGATAAAGGCCGCTGGGACTGGGACATGCTCCGGATCAAGGCCAGCGGGGTTTCTGATGATGTTCTGGCGCTCCTGGCCTCCAACATCCAGAAGATTTCGCCTTTGTCGCGCGCCACCCTCAAAGTTGCGTCATGCCTTGGCAATCAGTTCGACCTGTTGACGTTATCCAAGGTTCTGCAGACCCCGGCCCAGGAAACGGCCCAGGCGCTTGATGAGCTTCTCACTGAAGGATTTCTCCTCCCCACAAACGACCGATACAAGTATGCGGCCAGCGGCGCATCCGATGAACTGCTGCGTGTGGTGGGGTACCGTTTTGTTCATGACCGTGTGCATCAGGCGGCCTACTCACTGTTGTCTGACGAGGAACGTCAACGGCTTCATCTGACAATCGGGCGCGCCATGCTCAATTCGCTGGACCACGCGGGCATTGAAGAGAATATTCTTGATATCGTAAACCACCTGAACGCCGGCCGCAATTTGATTCTAGATCCTGACGAGCTGGTGAAACTTGCAGAGTTCAATTTGAGAGCGGGACGAAAGGCAAAAGAGGCGTGCGCCTACGATTCCGCCGTGCTCTCATTCCACATAGCCCTTGAGAAACTCCCCCCGGATGCGCCCCGGACATTGACGGACCTCTACCTGGCATTAGAACTGGAGCTGGGTGAAACCTACGCTGTGATGAATCAGCCGGATAACGCCGGCAAACACTTTGACCAGGTGATCAAGCACGGCCCAAATCGTCCGGAACGCTTCCGCGTCTTCGAGGTGCAGATTGCCCTCCGCACCGCGCGCGGTGAACTGGAAGAAGCGGTCCGCCTGGGAGAGGAGGGCCTGGCTCTCATCGGCATTAAGATTTCCGGAAAAGCGGGAAACATCCCGGCGCCTCTCCGCAAAGACCCGGCCAGGCTTTTGGGTTTTTCGTCCGCAGACACGGCAAATCCGGAGGCGGTCAAAGCGCATAACGCCATGAAGCTCTTGGCGAATGCCGCCATTCCCGCGAACCTGGAGGGGACCGCAAAGTTTGAAGCCATCGTAAGCCACATGATACGCTTGTCCGCTGACCACGGGAACTTTCCTGCGTCTTCCTACGCATACGCCGCCCATGGCGCCATCGCAGCGGCGGGAGGGAATTGGGAGGAGGCGGAACGGTTTGGGCGCGCTGCCATTGATTTGGTGGAAAAAATGCGCGCCCGGGAAGTGCGCGGCCGCGTGTATTATATCTATGCGTCATCCGTACAGCATTGGAGCAATCACATTGCTGAGAAAAGCTCATATGTGACCCAGGCCTACCAGAGTTCGCTGGAAGCCGGTGACCTTGCGCACGCGGCTTCTTCTCTGTTTCTGATGCACGCTTCTCCTTTGTGGGCCGGCACGCTGGCCATTTCTCACGTCACGGAACAGATGGACTCGGTGAATCATTCACTCCACCGTACGGGCCAGCGCTTCACCATCGATCTCGTCAAGATGCTCCGACAATATATTTTGAATATTCAAGGCGCCGTAAAGACCCGGACGCGTCTGACCGGCGACTGGTTCAATGAGGACGAAAAGCGGGAGGAGTGGACGAGGCTGGCCAACCGGAACGGACTCTTCTTTCTTCACCTCACCCGTACCATTCTTTTGTGTTTCTTTGAGAATCCCGAGGAAGCGTTTGCTTCGGCGCGTGAGGCCCTCTCTTACCAGGACTCCGCGTCCGGCTCGTACGCGGTTGTTCTGGCGCAGTTTTTCTATGGGATTGCCGCCGCAATGGCGGTCCCGGGCGCTGAAAAGAAAGAGCAGGCGCGGTTTCGTTCCGCCCTCGATGCGGCAATCGCTCAGTTTGGAAAGTGGGTGGAGCACTGTCCTGAAAATTTCGAGCACTTCGCCGCCCTTCTTATTGCGGAGCGTTGCCGAGCCCAGAGTGATCACGCAGGCGCGTTTGAAGCTTTTGACCGCGCCGTTGAGCTGGCGCATCGCGCCGGCGCGCCGCTTTATGCAGCGTATGCGAATGAGCGGGCCGGGTCCTACTACGCATCCAAAGAGCGCCTGTCCTTTGCTGAAATCTATTGGAAACGTGCCCGGGATCTTTACCGCGAGTACGGTTTTACGGCCAAGGCCAGTGACCTGGAACGCGCCCATCCCGCTCTCTTCGCGGCGGCAGGCCCCTTACCGGGCTTGACGTTGGGCGGGCCGGCAACCCCGTCTCAGAGCAAAGGAGAGACGCTGAATCTGGATCTGGGGACCGTTGTTAAGGCTTCTCAAACGTTATCCAGCGAAATTCATCTGGAAAAACTTCTAACGAAGATGGCGTCCATCGTAATGGAAAGCGCAGGTGCGCAGCGTGCCTTTGTGCTCTTGGAGGCGACCGGCGGACTTGTGGTCAAGGCAGCCTGCGAGATGGGCAAGGATCCGGAATTGTCCGATGTTCCGCTCGAGAGCGCCCCCATCCCCGCAGGAATCGTTCAGTACGTCTACCGTACGTCGGAGACGGTGGTGGTGTATGACGCTGAAGCGGATAGTCGCTTCAAAGATGACCCATATGTGCGCGACTTCAAGCCCAAGTCCGTGCTGTGCCTCCCGATCCTTTTGAAAGGTCGTCTGGCCGGAATCCTTTACTTGGAGAACAACAGTTTGCGTGGCGGGTTTACCACGGACCGTGTAGAACTCTTGAACATGCTCTCCGCGCAGATTGCGGC
>JACPZR010000211.1 GCA_016195395.1 Spirochaetia bacterium | reverse complement strand
GATCATCTATCGGATGGGGTCGTTCATTACGATTCCGGGCGTCAACCCCGTGGCGGTTGCGCATATGAAGCAGGCGGGACAATCCTTCCTGGACGTTGTGAACGTGTTCTCCGGCGGTGCGCTTTTCAAGCTCTCCATCTTCTCATTGGGCATCATGCCGTACATTTCTTCTTCTATTATTATGAACCTCCTCACGGTGGTCATTCCTCCGCTGGCTCGACTGCAGCGTGAAGGGGAAGAAGGCCGCAAGAAGATCAACCAGTACACCCGTTACGGGACGGTGGTGTTGTGCGCCATTCAAGCGATGTTCATCCTCATCTGGGCAATGGACCAGAAAAGCCGCACAGGAGAGGACTTGGTGTCTCCCAGTGTTCGTGGAAGTATGTTCATCGCATCCGGCCTGCTTGCAATTACGGGCGGGACTGTGCTCCTGATGTGGATGGGTGAGCAGATCACCGAGCGAGGCATCGGAAACGGCGCGTCGCTTATCATTTTCGCCGGTATCATCGCGCAGCTGCCGCGGATGATCGTTCGCATGTTTACGGACCAGAGCGGTGTGAATCCGTTCGACGTTATTATTCTCGTAGTCCTGTTCATCCTGTTGATAGCGTTCACGGTCCTATTGAGTCAGGGCGTGCGGAAGGTCCCGCTCCAATATGGGAAGAAGATGCAGGGACGCCGGATGGTGCAGGCGCGCTCACAGAGCATTCCGTTTAAGCTCAATTCGGCAAGCGTTATGCCGATCATCTTTGCTTCTTCGCTCCTTCTGTTCCCGCAGACGATTGTGGGCATGATGGGCGGCACGTCCAAGTGGTACGGGTGGGAAATTCTCCAGAAGTGGCTGAATCCATTTGCGCCCGAATTCTACATGCAGATTCCGTATTATACCATCTATACGATGCTCATCATCTTCTTTGCGTATTTCTACACAGCGATTCAAATCAATCCGCACGAACTTGCCGAGAACCTGAAAAAATACGGCGGCTTTATCCCGGGGATTCGCCCGGGGACTCATACCCGCGACTACATTGAGTCGGTGTTGAACCGCATCACTCTTCCGGGCGCGGTCATGCTGGCTGCGCTTGCTTTGGCTCCTTATTTTATCATCAATGCTCTGGATCTAAAAACGAACCAGAACATTCAAGGGCTTGCGTACACATTCGGTGGAACGTCGCTTCTGATTATCGTCGGGGTGGGTTTGGATACCCTGAAGCAGATCGAAGCTCAGCTCTTGATGCGCAACTATGAGCCGTTCATGAAACGCGGCAAACTGCGGGGTCGTGCCTGATGCGGATCCTTTTCATGGGCCCTCCGGGCGCGGGGAAAGGCACCCAGGCGAAAATCATCTGTGAACAACTGCGGATTCCGCAGATTTCGACGGGTGAGATTCTGCGCAGCGCTATCAAAAATGGCACGGACATGGGCCTGAAAGCCAAGAGCTTCATGGACAGCGGGAAGCTCGTCCCGGACGAAGTTGTGATCGGAATTGTGAAGGATCGTATCCGCGAGAAGGACGCCGAAAACGGTTACCTGCTCGATGGGTTTCCGCGGACTACCCAGCAGGCGGATGCTTTGGGGGATATCCTCAAAGGGATCGGACAGAAGCTGGATATCGCGATCAACCTTGATGTGTCCGATGAGGAATTGATCAAGCGACTCCTGGGCAGGGCCAAGCAGGAAAACCGGCCCGACGATACAGAGCCGGTGATCCGGCAGCGCTTGGTTACGTACGGCGAGCAGACCAAGCCTCTTTTGGACTACTACGCTAAAGCAGGGATTCTGAAAGAGGTGGACGGACGAGGATCCTTGGAGGATATCACGGGCCGAATTCTGAAGTTATTGAAATAATATCCGGGACGAGACGCCCGGAAGTACGTGACGGGGAGCCTGGCCTTGCAGAAAATGGCCAAATCGCCTCGTTGCGTGTCCTGGGGATTGTGTGGCCAAAGAAGAAGCAATAGAAGTAGAAGGCACGGTCATTGAACCGCTTCCAAATGCGATGTTTCGTGTGGAGCTGGACAATGGGCACAAGGTGCTGGCCCACATTTCTGGGAAAATGAGAATGCACTATATCCGGATTCTTCCGGGAGACAAGGTGGTAGTTGAGCTCTCGCCGTATGATTTGACGAGAGGCCGGATTACCTACCGGAGGAAGTGAGAGCGAGATCATGAAAGTTAGAGTTTCAGTAAAGAAATTATGCACTAGTTGTCGGATCATCCGGCGTCGCGGCGTTCTGCGTGTAATCTGCACGAACCCGCGGCACAAACAGAGGCAGGGATAAAGATGGCGCGTATTGCGGGAGTAGACCTTCCAAAAGAAAAGCGGGTGGTGATTGGTCTCACCTACATTTATGGGATTGGAAAAAGCTCCGCCCAGAAGATTTTGGAAAGTGCCGGTATCAGTGAAGATACTCGCGTGAAGGATTTGGATGAACGGCAGGTTGTGGCCATCCGCAAGATCATCAGCGAGCGTCAGCGCGTGGAAGGGGACCTGCGGTCAGAGAACACCCTGAACATCAAGCGCTTGATGGACATCGGCTGCTACCGCGGGTTGCGTCACCGTATGAGTCTGCCTGTACGCGGTCAGCGCACTCGGACTAACGCACGGAATCGTAAGGGAATCAGGAAAACGGTCGCGGGCAAGAAGAAAGCCCCGTCGAAAGGTTAACAACATATGGCGTTGCCAGGTAGCAAGAAGAAAGAGAAGAGAAATATTTCGCGTGGCCGGGTGTACATCCAGGCCTCGTTCAATAATACAATCGTATCCGTTACGGATATGGCAGGTAACGTTGTTGCCTGGTCCTCCAGTGGAAACATGAGCTTCAAAGGCTCGCGCAAATCCACTCCGTATGCCGCTCAGCTGGCTGCCCGGACTGCGGCTGAAAAAGCCCGTGAGCACGGGATGCGTGAAGTGGAAGTAATGGTGAAGGGCCCTGGAATCGGACGCGAATCTGCTATCCGAGCCTTGGCGGCTGAAGGGCTGGCGGTGCGTTCCATTAAAGACGTTACTCCGCTTCCTCACAATGGTTGCCGGCCGCGTAAGCGCCGCCGCGTTTAATCAAGTTTTTATCTTAACTCAAGGAGCCTCAAGGTGTCGCCAAAGAATCTGCTTCGTGGACTAAAAAGACCCAAAAGCATCGAGTTCTCGCAGGATGTAACGCAGCCGAACTATGGCAGATTCGTTGCGGAACCATTCGAGCGGGGATTCGGCACTACCGTGGGCAACTCCCTGCGTAGGACGCTCATGTCTTCTATCGAAGGCACGGCCATTACTGGTGTCAAGATCGGCGGGGTTCCCCATGAATTCTCCACGATTGAGGGCGTCGTTGAAGACGTTACCCGGATTATCCTCAACCTCAAGCAAGTGCGGGCCAGCTATGAGACGGAAAACCGCGAAGAGCCGAAAGTAATCCATGTTGAAAAAACGGGCGCGGGAATTCTGCGTGCGGCGGATCTGGCGGTCGATTCATCGATCCAGATTCTCAATCCGGACCTGGTCATCGCTACGCTGAATGAAGACGCCAACCTTGTGATGGACATTCAGTTTGAGCGCGGACGCGGCTATGTGCCGGCTGAAATCCTGAAGAAGAACATCGACGAAATCGGCACCATTCCTGTGGACGCCCTCTTTTCGCCGGTGAAGCGCGTGAACTACTCGGTTGCGGAAACGCGTGTTGGGCAGCGCACGGACTACGAAAAGTTGATCATGGAAGTTTGGACCGATGGGTCCATTGCCCCCGAGGACGCAGTAGCGCAGGCCGGCAAGATTCTCAAGGACCACCTCACGGTGTTCATAAACTTCGAAGAAGAGCCGGAAGTTGAAGAAGAAGAAACAGACCAGATCGAAGAGGCGCTCCGTCAGAACTTGGAGCGGCACGTAGAAGAGTTGGAACTGTCGGTTCGGTCCCTGTCGCTGTTGAAGAGCTTGGAAATCGAGCTGATAGCGGACTTGGTCAGAAGAAACGAGGACGAGCTCCAGAAGTCCCGGCACTATTCATCTCAGTGTGTGGATGAAGGTCCTCCGCATTTATGCAGAGAAATTGATTACGCGTGCGCGTAAGAGCATTGCTGACGGTTCCAAGCCGGAATCGACGATGCACAATCGTAGAGAGATCCTGCGACAAGTCAGAAGCGAAGAAGTGGCGAACAAGCTGTTGGCTGAAATCGCACCGCGTTTCAAAGACCGAAACGGCGGCTACGTGAGGATCATCCACCTCCCGGAACGCCTGTCGGACAGCTCACAGATGAGCATTGTGGAACTCGTAGACCGCAAGGGTGAAGAAGTGAAACCCAAGGCGCCCGAGAAAAGCAAAGCGAAGCCGAAGAAAACCAAAGAAACCAAAGGCAAACCAGCCGCCGGGAAAGAAGAAAAGGAAAAGGATTCCAAGAAGGGCGGGAAAGAGGACGAAGAAGGGAAGTGGTACTGGCGCTTCCGCAAGAAGAAGCGCGAAGGCGGCTGATTATCCTCGCGACATCAAATGCGCAGCAAACGCCCGGCTATCCGGGCGTTTTTGTTTATTCGGGGTTTGTTTGGTACGCTATCCCAGCAGGGCCATGTGACGCAGAGGGGCCCCGCGACATCAGGAATCAAATATAGTACATGAGGCCGCCGTGCGCGGCCGTGCCCGCGTCCACGAATTCAGAAAGAGGAATTTCAAGCATGGCCTTGATGCGGCCTTCGAGGTCGTTCCAGAAAGTGCCCTGTTCTCCCTGCCAGTTCATGTCACGGGCGTCAAGAATGGACAGATCTCCTTCAAGGGTACGGAGGATTTCGTAGACCGTGATTGTTTCAGGCGACCTGGCCAGACGGTAGCCGCCCTCCGCTCCGCGCACACTGGATACCAGATCGCCCTTCTTGAGGATGTTGATGATCTGCTCCAGGTATTTGAGGGGCACGTTCCGCGTCTCAGCGATTTCGCGTGTCTTCCGCAGGCTCTGGGTTTTCCAGGCCTGGGCTAAATCCATCATTGCTTTGAGGCCGTAGCGGCCCTTGCTGGTAATGCGCATAGGGCGGCACTAGTTTGAGTGTACGGACGGGTGGCGTCAACGAGAAAAGCCTGGGCGACTTGACGGGGCGGCCGCGTCGCCCGACAAAGGACCATATGATCGATCGTTACTCACGCAAAGACATGGCGGGTATTTGGAATCTTGAGAACAAATACAGGATCTGGCTGGAGATTGAGCTGCGTGTGTGCGACGCTTGGGCCCGCCGCGGAGTAGTATCTGAAGCGGATCTGAAAACGATCCGCGAAAAGGCGCGCTTTGACTTGGCCAGAATCGAAGAGGTCGAGAAAGAGGTGCAACACGATGTGATCGCATTTCTCACTTCCGTCCGGGAGTTCACGGGAGCGCCCGGTCGCTTCATTCACCATGGTATGACAAGTTCTGACGTGGGAGACACGGCCCTGTGCATGCAGATGGTGCAGTCGATCGACTTGATTCTTGGGGGAGTGGACAAGGTCATCGCGGCCGCACACGCCTTGGCTGTGAAGTATAAGACGCAGATCATGGTGGGACGAACACACGGGATTCACGCCGAGCCCGTCACGCTGGGTTTCAAGTTTGCGCATTTCTACGCGGAGATGAAAAGGAGCCGCGACCGCCTGGTCACTGCCCGGCGCGAGATTGCTGTGGGAAAGATGAGCGGCGCTGTGGGCACGTTCTCCAACATTGAACCGGACCTGGAAGAGGAAGTCCTGAAAAGCCTTGGCCTTGAACCGGACCCCATCGCTACGCAGGTGGTCAGCCGCGACCGTCATGCGGCGGTCCTATCCGCGCTCGCCGTGACCGCTGGTACATTGGGCCGCATTGCTCAGGAGATCCGCCTCCTGCAGAAGAGCGAAGGCAGGGAAGTGGAGGAGCCTTTTTCAGCCGGGCAGAAGGGTTCGAGCGCCATGCCCCATAAACGAAATCCTGTGATCTGCGAACGAATCTGCGGTCTGGCGCGCGTGGTGCAAAGTAACGTGCAGACGGCCTATGCCGACATGTCGCTCTGGCACGAACGGGACATTTCGCATTCGTCTGCTGAGCGTGTGATCATTCCGGATTCATTTCTGGCGTTGGATTACATTCTCGAACGCGCGCACTATGTGCTGAGTAATCTGAACGTGTACCCTGATGCGATGGAGAAGGTGTTGGGCACAACGCGGGGGCTTATATTCTCACAGCGCCTCCTTCTTGCATTAGTTGAAAGCGGGCTCCCGCGGGATGACGCGTACCGCATTGTACAGTAAATGTCCATGCGTGTGTGGGCGGACGGACGGCTTTCTCTGCGCGATGAAGCCGCAAAAAATCCGGACGTCGCCGGTCGGCTGGGGGCGGGCCTTGACGCGTT
>JACPZR010000210.1 GCA_016195395.1 Spirochaetia bacterium | reverse complement strand
GCCTGTGTTCCATTGCAGGAGAAAGCGCCGTCTTGTTTGCGGCCCACGGCGGGATTGCAGTTTCCGTCCAAGGGAAATTGGCGGTAGTAGACGCGCACGCGGCCGGGCCATCTCTGATTGAGTTGTTTCAGAATCTCGGCGGCATGGTAGCAGTGCGGGCACCGGAAGTCGGCAAAATCATGAACGACTATATATCCGGAATCCTTTCCTTCCATGAGGGTCAGTCCGTCGTTTTTCATGTCCACTTTGTTCAGTTGACGAAATTCAGCAAGCGTGGAGGGAACGCTCGCTTCCGGCAGAAGGCCGCCCGCCTGTTCCTTGCGTTCAGAAGAAACCGAAGATGCAACGAACAGGACCAGGAATAACGCCATGGTCAGACCGGCGGCGGCGCCTCCGGGAAGGAGGAACTGCTTCAGGTTCGCGGTGAAGGCTTTCATGGAAATCTCCTTATCTGATTCCGAACGATACAACATAATCCCGGCAACTAACGCGCCGGCCATAGCGATGTAGCTGTAGGCGCAGAGTTTGCACGGCACTACCATAACGCCAAAATTGATATAACCCAGGAATGCATCGAAGACAGCGCCAAAGACCACGAGCGTGGCAAGAACCAACGTCATGGACGAGTGGGCTCCCTGCCGGATGCGCCAGAACATTGCCACAAGAAGGGCGTAAAAGAAGAATCCGGGAATCGCAATGGGGATGCCGAGTATCTTTGAATAGTGGCTCTGCGCCAGCTGAGCGCACCCGTCAACACCGTCAGTGGTGCTGCAACCCCAGGAAGAAGCGCAGAGATCCGGAAAACCGTGCTTGCAGACGAGAAGTCCGGACAGGATCAATCCGCCGATGGAGAAAACCAATCCCACCGTAGCCGTTATTCGTTTTTTATCAGTGCCGTTCATTGCATCCTCCTGATCGCGCCACAGTTGAGTCCACCACACGTATCGAAAAGGAAAAAACCAACCGACGGGTCCAACGCCCCTCCGACTTTTTTGTTTGACGATACCCGACGGCGCTGTTTCCTTCCCTGTCAACGGAGACCCAAATGGCGTTTGTTAAGCGAATCTTTTTGTTCATGATGGTCAACCTTCTCGTAGTTGTGACCATCTCCATTGTGACCCAGCTGGTGTTCCGCGGCAGCCCGCCGGCGGGACTGTCAGGCTTGTTCGTCATGTGCCTGATCTGGGGCATGGCGGGGTCCTTCATTTCCCTTCTCTTATCCAAGTTCCTTGCCAAAATGATGTACGGCGTCCAGGTAATTCCGCCGGATACCACGGACCCTCATGCGCGCGATCTTGTGATGCGCGTCCACCAACTGGCCCGCGCGGCAGGACTGGACAGCATGCCGGACGTTGGCATCTACGACAGCCCAGAAGTGAACGCTTTTGCCACCGGACCCACCAAGAACAGCGCGCTCGTTGCGGTTTCAACGGGGCTCCTGGGAAATATGGGACGGGACGAAGTGGACGGCGTTCTGGGACACGAGATATCACACATTGCCAACGGCGACATGGTGACCATGACTCTGATTCAAGGGGTGATCAACGCCATCGTTATGTTCCTGGCTCGGGTGATTGCCTTCTTCGCCGCAAATGCCGTCAGAGAAGAAGCGCGCTGGATCGTGCGGTTCCTTGTGACCATTGTGCTTGAGATCGCTTTGTCCCTGCTGGGGATGATCGTTGTGAACTGGTTCTCGCGCCAGCGAGAATTCCGCGCGGATGCGGGCGGGGCCCGGCTCGCCGGCCGCGACAAGATGATCCGTGCCCTGCAGGCTCTCAAGCAGACGCGAGACATTCATGATTCTCATGAAGCCCAGTCGATCCAGACGTTGAAGATATCCGGAAAGGCCGGGGGACTCATGGCGCTCCTGTCCACGCACCCCGATCTCGACGAGCGGATCCGGCGCCTCCAGTTCGGCGGCGTCTAGCGCTCATCGACCTGTGCAGAGCGCGGGTGTTGGTGACGTTCGGTTGTCAGCTCCCGCGCGGGCGTTTACGCAGGACGGCCAGCTCCAAGTCTTTGGCGAGCTCTGCGCCCAGAGGCTTGTCATTGTACTGGAGGAAGAATGTGTCCCGGGCATGTCCTTCGCTCGACGTCCGGATCGATGCCT
>JACPZR010000254.1 GCA_016195395.1 Spirochaetia bacterium | reverse complement strand
TTGTCCTGATACCGGAGTTACCCGGCGCTTTTCAGCTAATCAGGATGCGTGTTCGTCGATGTATTTCATTACATCGCCCACGGTTTGGATCTTCTCTGCGTCCTCATCGGAAATCTCGATTCCGAACTCTTCTTCAAGAGCCATCACGAGTTCCACGGTATCCAGAGAGTCGGCACCCAGGTCGTCAATGAAGTGAGCTTCTTTGGTCACTTCAGATTCATCAACACCTAGCTGTTCGACAATGATAGCCTTGATTTTTTCAAAATCAGCCATGTTAAAGGGCCTCCAGGCAAAGATTTCCTGCCCCGTCGCGAGCGCTCACGCGAACGGACAGCGAGCAGGGTGCCGATCTTCGGCACGCGCAACGTGAAAATTGCCGCTTTGCCGGGCAACTCAAAAACGAAAAAAATAAGCCCGATGAAGACCTTTTTTTCGCATACTACGACACTGTGTCAGCAGGGCGATTTCGTGGATAAACTGTGGATTGGTTGAGAACGAAAATCAGGTGTGGCAGGAGTGCGGGGCGTCCTATAAAACCAAGAAACCAGAGTGAGGGGGGTTGGGCCTTCGAGCGGAGCAGGAGTGCGGAGCGGTGGTTGACTCGGGACACGAGGTCCCGCGTCAACCACGATGGTGCAATCCCCCTCACTCAGCCGTTGGCTGAGAAACCGCCGCCGTTCACATCGAGGATGTGACCGGTGATGAAGGAGGCAAGGTCGCTCGAAAGGAAAAGAGCCGCATTTGCGATATCATCCGGCGCGCCTACACGGCCCAGCGGAATCTTCTTTTTCATTTCTTCACGGATGGCCTCTGGGATCGCTGCCGTCATATCCGTGGCCACAAAACCCGGAGCAATCGCATTGCAACGGACGTTGCGGGACGCGCCTTCCATTGCGACGGATTTCGTGAAGCCGATCACACCCGCTTTGGATGCGGAGTAGTTCGATGTTGATGATGCAACCCTGCTTCTGCTTAAACATCGCTTTGAACGCGGCCTGCGCGCAGAGGAATGTCCCGGTCAAGTTCACGGCAATCACCGCATCCCATTGTTCCTGCTTCATACGCAGGAGCAGTGTATCCTTGGTGATCCCGGCATTGTTTACGAGAATGTCCACTTTGCCGAATTCGGCCACGCAGAAATCGATCAACGCCTGTGCCTGGTCCGCCTTGGAGATGTCCGCGGCAAAGGATTTGGTGGGAATGCCTTCTTTGTTGAACTCGTCTGCCGTGGCTTTGGCCGACTCTGCATTGATGTCCGATATTACGATGGAGGCCCCTGCGGAACCTAGTTTGTGGGCAATGGCTTTGCCAATCCCACGGGCCGATCCGGTCACCACTGCCGATCTGCCTTTCAAGTCGATTTGGATCATGTTAGCCCTCTTTTGGGGCATACCTGCCCCGTGCTGGTATGTGGGCAAGTCGCAGTCGACAGGGGCTCTGGGCAACCGTTTTACGACTAGCAGGCGTCTAACCGATACTGTACTATATCATGCCATCGATCATCGTTCCAACCACATCCGGCTGGCAGGTCCTCCGTCGGTCCGTACGCTTCCAAGGGGGCCGTGAGCTCTTCTTTGAGGACCTCGTCTTTGCCTCTAAAGAGCCGTCTCTCGAGCTCGACGAACGGATGCGGGGATGGCGCGTCCGCGGAATTCAGGATGTTTTCCTCCTTATATCTGATCCTGATATGGAGCGGTATACGGCCGGTCGTCTGCGCGCCGGTGGGCGGAGCGTAACCGTCCTTCCGGCGACGATCGACCAAATGCCTCCCGCGGATCTGCGTCAGGTCAACGTACACCTCCTGTCCCGACTGGCCCGCGGCAATGCGGTGCTCCTCGCGTCCCGCGAGCTCGCTGAACAGGCAAGAATTCTCATGACCACTTTGGTGATGACGCCCCGCGGTTCAAGTATCGCTCCTGGGGATGCGGTGAAGCTCGTCGCAGGCCGCGGACTCTTTGAAAGTCTGGACCGTGCCGTCACGGCGTATTACGATTTTCTGCACGGCACAACCTCGGCGCCATCCAAACAAAAAGAAGCGACGCCAAAACTGAAAGAAGTAGCGGCCGAGCCGCTGCCGGTAGAGAGCCTGCCCAACGAAAGCGTCGCGTCACAAGCGACGAGCGGACCCGCGCCTGACACAACCGAGCCCCCTGCAAAGAAAGAAGCATCAGCGCCGGCGGCAGCGCCTGTGGCTGTGTCTGCGAAACCGGCCGCCGTTACACCCAAGCCCGCGGCGGCGCCCACCAAGCCTGAAAAGCCCATAACGGAAGCAGCACAAACGCCGCAAGATGCAGCGATCGAAAAAGCACAAACCGACGCATCCCGCGAAGCCGCAAAGCCCGGGTCGTTCAAGAGCTCACGCTTCTCTATCCGCGTGAAACTCCTGGGGATCATCAGCGGGATCATTCTTTCGTCGCTCCTCACCATGATTCTTCTGGCTTCACAGTTCTTCAAGGACGACAGTGAAACCCGGATCAAAGAGAACAGTCTGAGCCTCACGGAAGTGATCGGCCTGAAAGTGGAGTCGGAACTGGAAGACATCTCTTACAGAGCACAACTGGCGGCCACAACTTTGGAAGACGGCGACAAGTCCGGCGCCTTTACAGATCTCTTTTTAAGAAACAACCAGAACTTCGTCTTTGTGGGCATTGGCGAGCGCGATGGA
>JACPZR010000217.1 GCA_016195395.1 Spirochaetia bacterium | reverse complement strand
GGAGGTACACGGCATTGTTGACGTGCCCCAAAATATCCAGCTCATAACTGCGGACTACAATTTCGATTTCGTGTTTCATGATCAGACGACCAGCCGGAGATCGGCCCACAGGAAAGAGCGGCAGCCAACAAGCAGCGGGAACGCTAAAACGCCTGCGCTCGTGCCATGAATGACGCGGGCGACAGGCGACGGGCGATAACCCATCTATATCAACGTTTGGAGAACTGTGTACCGCGGCGTGCTTTATGGAGACCGTATTTCTTACGTTCTACCATACGCGGGTCGCGGCGGAGGAGACCGGCTTTCTTCAGGTCTCCCCGAAGTTCCGGCTTGTCTGTTTGAAGGGCGCGTGCAAGGCCAAGGCGGACTGCGCCCGCTTGACCAGAGATGCCGCCGCCGGTTACGATGATATTGAGATCGTATGCTGTGCCCAAGGAGGTGATATCAAAGCCTTCGAGCGCAGCTTTGTGCAAACGCTGAATTGAAAAGAACTCTTTGGCGTCACGGCCGTTAATGGTAACGCGACCGGTTCCGGGCACCATGTTGACTCTGGCGATAGATGTCTTACGACGGCCTACTCGTGTAATCCCTGTCCCTGCTACTTTCTTGCCTGCCATTCCCTTATGCCTCTATAATTACTTGCGGTTACTTTGCTTTGTTCTGTTCGGCGTAAATAGGATCCTTTTCCATTTTGGTTTTGAGCTTGGTCTCCTTCAATCCACCGGGATAGTGGGAGTGCTCATAATAGTACTTCTGCTCAAGCTTCTTGCCGGACACTTTGATGTGACGGGCGTTGATGACGACTACATTGTCCCCGACGTCCATGTGCGGGGCATAGTCAACGCGGTGTTTGCCGCGCGCACGGTGGGCGATTCTTGCGGCCAGACGACCCAAGACTTGATCCCGTGCATCAATAAGAATCCACTCTTTCTTCAAAGTTGAGGGATTCGCGAAATATGTACGTTGTGAAGGCAGCAGATTGCTCATAAGTGATACCAGCGTCGAAAACGGCGCAAGGTACCAAGTTTTGGTACCGCGCAAAGTGGTCAACTAGAAATGAATAGAAGGTCCTCGCGGAAAGCATCGGGGGCGCGATTGGGATACCAACCCCCAACCCCAGAAGCAGTGCCAGAGCAGGCCGACTTATGTCACATAGCGCTTCCCGCGGTCATGGGAGGGTCTAACCCCAGTCGGTAGTTTCCCGCGGTCAATTGTTGAGCGCGGAATAAGCCAGTCGCACCGTGTAGGTTTCGTTGAGCAGGCCTGAGCACCGGATGTACAGATGCGTCCGCGAAACCAGATCCAGAGTGACCGTGGCCACGTTCGCAGTAATGGCCCCTGCGGAAATCAGCGACCCGTCCGCCGTACCGGAATTCACAAGCGACGGGCCAAAGCTCGTGTAGGCCGTGCAGGTGGACGTGGCCGCGGGCTTGCTCAGTTCGACGCTGAACGTAGACGCGGTGCCCGACGTGTAGGAGATATAGTAGATGTCCACATCCCCTTCCACATTGATCTTTCCCGACACTGCCTGGATGACCGTCTGTGTGGGCAAAGGCAGGCTGGCGGCGGCAAGGAATGTGTCGTTCGCGATGTTACTGGATTCCTGCGTGAAGTTCACCGACTCCGTCTGCGCGCCGGGCGATGAGGCAGGCGTGGACGATGTTGTGCGGGGCGCATGCATCAAGAACTGAAGAATGGTCATGTCGCGGACGCATTCATTCTTCGAGTCCTGGTTATCTTGGTGATCGCAGTCGAAAGGCATGGGAGGTCCGCAGCTGACCGCAAGGGGAAGGAGGAGCGCAAAAACAAACGGGCTGAAAACGCCCGCTGCAAAAGTTCGGGGTTCCATAGTATTTAGTCCTTCCAGAGACGCGGAAGTTCAAAAAAATTGACTGACAAAACGCATTGCGCGGGGCAGCTTACGAGCCATTTGAAAACAAGAATCATTTTGCTGACCTTATTGCTCGCCGCGGGATGCGCCACACAGCGCGGAAGTCGGGCGTCAGCGACGCCCCCGGAAGGCTGTGGCGCAGAAACCCGGCACTATCGACTGCGCTGGACACGGGTGACGGGCGTCCTTGCTTACGAGCTCCAGCTGACGTGCGATTCCACTTTCAAGAGAGACATAACATCGCTCAAGCTGCCAGTGCCGGAAGCGTCCGTGGAATCCCGCGAGTTCACCTACTGGCGTGTGCGCACTGTTTCGCGCGACGGACATCTGGGAAGCTGGTCGTCCACGGAACGGACAGGCGTGAACCGGGAGCGGGACGATGCGGGGTCACCAGCGCGGGACGGCGGCGCGGATCAAGATGGCACACGGTGACGAGTGGCAGGAGCGCCCGGGCCGCTATGTTGTAGTGGTGGGCGGACCGGATCAAGCAGCACGCAGCTTCACGTTCGACATGCTGCAGGACGCAAAGAACTTTGCCGACGACTCTGCCAGTGAAACAGAAAACGGTCCAACCTACGCGCACGTAGAGGACCGTTCAGGGAAAATTCTTTATCACGGCCAACACTACGCGGCCGGCAGATAGTTGCGATATCGTCAGACGATCGTCACGCTCTCCATTTTCACATCGGGGTTAGGACGGTCACCGGGACCTTTGGGACACTTCCCGATCTTCTGCACAACATCCATGCCCGCAGTCACTTTGCCGAAGATGGCGTGTTTGTTATCGAGCCAGTTGGTGGCGGCCAGCGTGATGAAGAACTGAGAGCCGCCCGTGTTGGGACCTGCGTTTGCCATGGAGAGAATGCCGGCTGCATTGTGTTTCAGCTCCGGATGGAACTCGTCTTTGATTTTATAACCGGGGCCGCCGCGGCCGGAACCTTCCGGGCAGCCGCCTTGGATCATGAACCCGTCAATGACGCGGTGAAACACAAGATTGTTGTAGAAACCAGACTCTGCAAGCTTGATGAAGTTGGCAGTGGTTACAGGCGCCTTGTCTTCAAAGAGTTCAATCTGGATCTCTCCAAGGCTGGTTTTGATAACGGCAGTACGATTGGGCATGGATTCCTTCTGGCAAAAAGCCAAGGGCGGAATCGCCGCCGTGCGTGATTTGGGCAACAACAAAAGCCCTGCGACGCGGGGCGACCGACTGCGTTACTCGCGGATGTCCGCTACGATCACGGACCGGTCGTCTTCCGTAGGCGCGGAACCTTGGTATGCAGTCAGTTTCACCTTAACAGCGGCCAACGCCTCGTCTGTGGAAAGCTTCTCTGTGCCCCGGAACATTGTGAAGAAACGCCTTTCTGTCAGGAGGTGCCCCGCCGGGTCCGCCAGTTCCGTGACTCCGTCCGTATAGATGATGAGACGGTTCCGGGGAGCCAGCGGGAGGACGCTTTCATAGAAACGGGCGCGCTCAAAGATGCCCAAGGCCTTGCTGTTGGAACGCATGATGCGCATGCGGGCCCGGTCCCCGTCAAACTGAACGCATCCGGGACCGGGGTGGCCCGCGTTGCAGAACTTGATCTGCTTTCGTTTGAGGTGTATGTAGATAAAAACGGCTGTGACGAAATTGCCTTCCAGCTTGCCGTACAGGTCCTCGTTCATCTTGCGGAGGACTTTTTCCGGCCGGTCGTGGTACTTGCGGTGCCGTTCAAAACTGGACCGGATCGTGTTAAAATAGAGCGCCGCTCCCAGCCCGTGCCCGGAAATGTCCGCGAGAAAGATGGAGTACTCATCCGCGCTGATGCGATCCACATGGTAGACATCGCCCCCCACGGCGAGCAGAGGGTCATACCAGAGACTGAAGTTGATCCTCGGGTCTCCGGTTGGAAGCGACTTCTGAAGAAAGCGATCCTGCGTTTTCTGGGCGCTCCGAATCTCTGTGTCCATCACCGCTTTGACTTTCAGGACTTCTTCGTGTCTTGCGTTCAGCTCCTGGAGCGACTCGCGGAGCTGGCGCGCCACCTCTTCATGCAGCACGTTGATGAAGTGGTTCGAGAGCTCCTCAAGGATTTCTTTGCTGATCAGGTACTCCAAGCGGTTCTTGGTGGAGAGATGACGCAGGAGTGCAAAGAGAATCTCGTTACGGAGCATGATCTCCGCTTTGTAGATCTCGATGAACGACATGGGCGACTCTTCCCCTTGGAGCATCTTGCGCACCATCCGCGTGATGTCCGTGAATTCGTACGGGACATCCTCGGCCAGGGAGTAGAGGCGGTTTTTGTACAGCTGAAAGTAGTTGAGCGTTTTGTCCTGAGAGAGATAGCCCTGCTCGTATAGATAGATGAACCAGTGTTCAATGATGGAGGTGCGACGGAAATCCTTGCCCACCGGATAGTACGTAAACACGTGAAGCTCTTTGAGAATTTGTATCAAGTCACGGTGGTCGGGAACAATGTCAGGGAGCTGCGCGTAGATGGCCTGCGGGTCTACGAGAATCTTCTGGAGAAGGTAGATGAGGTCGTCGCGCAGAAACTCAAAGAGGTTTTCCTTGATGCGCTTCTTGTCCGTGTTCTGCGAAAAATCCGGGTCCCGCGCTTTGGCCGCGAGAAGTTCCAGCTTGGCCAGAAACAAATCTACTTCAAAGTCCAAGTCCTCGCGAAACCGGGCCGGCACAGCGTCCAACGCGGACTGGAGGCGTGGGAGAATATTTCCGTTCTCATCTTGCACTAATGAAATTGCTCCGCCGCGTGCCCGCACAGAGCGTGCGGGATTCCTTGGTCACTTAATGGACAGAGCGCGCGCCGTCAATTCTCACTTTTTTTGGAACTTGAGAGAGGCGGAATTGATGCAGTAACGCAGCCCTGTGGGGTTTGGCCCATCCTCAAAGACATGCCCCAGGTGACCGCCGCATCGTGAGCAGTGGACTTCAACGCGGATCATGCCGTGACTGTGATCTCTCTCTTCCGCCACGTTGTCCGGTTGCGCAGGTTGATAAAAACTGGGCCACCCGCTTCCGGAGTCGTACTTGGTGGAGGAGGCGAAAAGTTCGGCGCCACAGCCGGCGCACAAATACATTCCAGTCTCTTTGTTCTCGTAATATTCGCCCGTGAAAGCCCGTTCTGTTCCCTTCTCACGAAGCACGCGGTACACGTCCGGCGACAGCTCCCGCTTCCACTCGTCTTCCGATTTAATCACTTTTTCCGACATGCCTTAATCTAAAAAATCGCTGCCAGACTCGCAACCAAAAACCGGAGCGCCACCGCCATCGGGCGGCCACGGACTTTGGCGTAACCATGGGCGATGGCGACCGAATGCTCCTCATGCAGGCAGAGCAGCAGCTCGGGGCGGGTGTTTCCGAGATAGTTG
>JACPZR010000216.1 GCA_016195395.1 Spirochaetia bacterium | reverse complement strand
CAGACATTCACTATGTGATGTTTCCTTTGTATGCCAGCTGGTCGCACAAAGAGTATGAAGGGCACGGCATTCTCTGGCCTTTGATCATGTGGGGAGGCGACGAGGTACGCAGTGACCTCAGGATCTTTCCGTTTTATTCCAGTAAGATTCACCGCGGAAAATATGAGCGGCGGTCTGTACTCTGGCCGTTCTTGCAGTGGGGCGTAGAGGATCTGGACAAACGGGAGTGGAGAAAGTACTTCTTGTTCTTCCCGTTCTACGGACACAAGTGGTCGGAACACGGAACACTGAGCGTCCACTCCATCGGCTGGCCCATCTCGCTCGTTTCCTGGGGCGAGGACAAAAAGACAAAGGGATTTGAACTCAACGTCCTGACGATTTTATACCAGTACGCCTACAGCGACAACCCGGTGATGCGGAAGCAAATCATCTTTCCTTTCTATGGGTACTATCGCTTTGGGAACGAGGAGGCCACGTTTGCGGCGCTCTTTCTTTACACGCACTTGAAAACGCATTCTTTGATTCTTGAGTCGGACTACACGTTTGTGTTTCCTTTCTTCACGTCTGAAGACCGATACTACCGCAAGGAGCGGACCACGGAGGAGTACCTGAAGATCTGGCCTCTGTTCAACTACATGGAGGACTCAAAAGGGAATTCATCGTTCCGGACTCTCGATATCCTGTGGCCATGGCGCGATGATACGATGGACCGTTTGTGGGGACCCGTCTGGTCGCTTGCGGAATATCGGACCATGGAAAACGGCGACCGATACTTCTCCGTCCTGTTCCGTCTCTACTCGCAGTATTGGAATGAGCAGGAGTTCCACTTGTTCTTTCTGGGATTTGAATTTCACAAGACGCCCCGGTATTGGTCGTTTGAATTCTTAGGAGGACTTTTTGGCTTCAGGCGTGATTATGCGGTGGACATCAAGCCCCCGGAAAACACCATACGACTCTTTTGGTTGAGGTTTTAGATTGCTTGCAGTATTGAACACAGCATTGAAGCCCGTACGCGGCGCGGGCGAAACACTCATCCTCCTGGGTCGTGCCATCATCAATCTGCCGTGGATCTGGTTCAAGCGTCGCGACGTGCTGCGCCAGATGTATGTATCGGGGATGAAAAGTCTCTTTGTGGTCAGCATTGTGGCAACGTTTACAGGGATGATTATCAGTCTCCAGACAGGTCTCGCGCTCCGGGACTTTGGACAGCAGGACCTGATCGGGCAGGTGCTTACGGTAACGCTGACACGCGAAATGTCGCCCTTCATGACGGCGTTGATTCTTGCCGCCGCGGTGGGATCCGCCATCGCCGCGGAGATCGGAACTATGACCGTGTCTGAAGAGATTGATGCGCTCGACGTTATGTCGATTGATCCCGTGCGGTATCTGGTGATGCCGAGAATTGTAGGGTTCAGTCTCATGGTGCCGGTTCTTTCAACCTATGCGAGCGTCCTCGGGATCATCGGCGGGTCCCTTGTGGCACGCACCCAGCTCAATGTGGAATACTTCACATATTTCAACCTCGTTCTGGAAGTCCTCAAAAGCGAGGGCGGCCTGAAAGACATCTGGGTGGGGATGCTCAAAGCGTTTGTCTTTGGGGTGACCATCTCATCGGTTTCCTGCCACCAGGGCCTTGCTGCTACCGGAGGCGCCATCGGTGTGGGGAATGCCGTGCGGCAGGCGGTGGTGACTTCCTTCCTTCTGGTTATTATATTGGGGTACTTTATCACGGCCACATTCTACCGATGACTAAAGCATCCATACATAGAAGCTTTTTGGCGCTTGTGGCGCGGCTGCGACTCCACAAGCTGGAACGCCTTATTGAGAAGCATTCATCGGTGGTTGTTGGCAGTGTCTTCTTCCTGAGTATGGTTTACGTGGGCCACACCACAGTCATTCTGCAGAAGACCACCACGATCAAAAAGCCCCTCCGACTGGTGGTCCAATTAGAGACAGCGGAAGGGATGAAGATCGGCGCGCCAGTGCTGATACACGGTGTGCAGAAGGGGGTGGTCTCCGCTTTCCAATACATGGCCCTGGATCAGACAGGGCGTCCCGTCCCGTGGAAGGCCAAACTCCCACCGGACCGCCACATTGCCGGTCAGACGGTGGTGGCGGTTCTGGATTTGACGGATCAGGTAACGTTTTACGCCAATTACCGCATTATCACCCGATATCCCAACGTCTTTGCGGCAAAAGAGGTTGACATCGATCCGGGCCGGGCGCCTGCAAAGACGCTGGACTTTCTGGACTTGGATTCCCAGCAGCTGGTGGATTTTCGGTCCATGGGGAGCCTTCCTCTGGACGGGGCCGTGGCGCGCGTCTCCAATTATGACGACCCAATGTTCCTAATTTCCAGCGTGCTGGGGGAAAATCGTCACAACCTCCGGACTATTGCGTCTAATATTAGACAGGCGACGGACAAGATCAATGAGGGCACGGGTACAGCAGGAGAAATGTTGGACCAGCGCACGTTGAATGATGACTCCAACCGCCTGATGGTAACGCTCTTGGTGTTGGTTTCTGAAATTCGCGAAGGCTTGGAAGATACCCGTGAAAGCGGTTCCAGCATCGATGCCTTGGGAGCGTTATTTACCTTTGCCTTGAAGGCGGCAACGGGGGGCCTATGATACACATGCTGGGCGTAAAGAAATCGTTTGGATCCCGCAGCATTTTGCGCGGGGTTGACATTCATATCCGTAAGGGAGAAACGATGGTCCTCCTGGGCGGTTCGGGAACGGGGAAATCCGTGAGCATCCGCCACATCGTTGGTCTTTTGGAGCCGGATGAAGGCGACATCCTGATCGACGGGCAGAGCATGCCCCGTGGGACAAAGCGGGCGCGGCAGAAACTTCGTTCGCGCATGGGTGTTCTCTTTCAAAGCGGCGCGTTGATCAACTGGTTGACAGTCTATGAAAACGTGGCTCTGCCCCTGCGTGAACTCCGGCTGGCAAATGACAAAGAGATCCACCGCATCGTGATGGAAAAGCTCGACTGGCTGGGATTGATTGCCGCCAAAGACCTTCTGCCTTCTAATATTTCCGGCGGTATGAAGAAGCGGGCCGGCGTAGCGCGCGCTCTCACCACGAACCCCGAAATCATCCTGTATGATGAGCCCACCTCCGGCCTTGATCCTGTGATGAGCCAGGTCCTGAATGAGCTTACGCGCAAACTCCAGCGTGAGCTTCACGTGACACAGGTGGTGGTGACGCACGACATGACATCGGCCTACTATATAGCGGACCGCAT
>JACPZR010000215.1 GCA_016195395.1 Spirochaetia bacterium | reverse complement strand
ACAGATAACGTGTATGTGCCGGTGCCCGCCGGGAGCTGGAGCATGAGGCGGTGCTTATAACCCGCGCCGCAGGCAATGTGCGTGTATGAACCGCGGACACGTGTGACCAGTCCGGCGGCGTTCAGATCCTCTTCGTTATAGACTCTGACCACGTAGTCGTTGAAGTCCGCATCGCCCTGAACAGGATAGAGGTCTTCGTAGGCGATGCTGTAGTTTGAGTCGCCCGGGATGCGGACCATAGAGGAGCGAGTCGCATCATCCGGGTAGGCATCCTGGGAATCCGCCACCCCGTCGCCGTCCCGGTCTGCTATCGGGATGGAGGGAGTAACAGTTGCTTCTATAAAGATAAACCGTCGGATTTCGGCCACATTGGAGATATCTACAACGATCCGGAGGAGTTGTCCGTTGACCGTCACAAGGATCACAACTTGTTGCTGCGTCTGGTTGATCGTAAACTGACCGCTGATTGTTCCGTCGGGATTGGTCACAGCCTGAAAGATTACGGCACCTGTGGCGCCGTTCGTCATGTCCAGCACTTGGACCAGGCTGCCCGCCAGGGGAGAAATGGGATCTCTCACTGATATGAATACCGGGATGGTGCGTGTTGTATCGAACATGAAGGCCGGATCGCCGGTGACATCGGAAACGTTAATGGAGAATGGAACAGGATCGGATGACGTGCTGGTAACAGTGCCGTTTGCAATTCCCGTAAGCCATGCGTAGTTTGGATCGCTGGCAGTATTGCAAGATGCCGAAAATCCCAACATACCCGCAAGGAGGAGGAGCGTTATCCGCTTTCTTTGTGTATTCATTTTGCTAACCCTCTGCGTGACGAATAAAATATCCTCTTTCTTATGGATTTTTGCAATATGCCGCCCGGCCTAGATGCATACTTTCTAGGGATTAGTCTTAGGGGACGGAATGACCAGCCAACGCAGACACCAAACGGTTCAAATCGTCGATTTTATGGCCGGATTGAACGCTGATTCGCAGACGGCTGGTGCCTTGTGGGACGCTCGGAGGGCGGATGGCGCGCGCGTCAATCCCGGCCTCTCTGCATGCTCCGGCAGCCTGAAGGGCAGCAGAATCCTCACCGAGAATGACAGGGATAATGTGGCTGGTAGAAACGCCGGTGTTGAGGCCGCCGTCTTTCAGAGCCGACCGGAGGATTTCCGCGTTATGTCGCAATGTGTTTCGACGCATTTCCATCAAAGGACTGGAGAGAAGCGACACCACACGCATCAGGATCAGCGCCAAAAACGGGGGCTGGGCCGTGGAGAAGATCAGGGATCGCGCCTTGTTGACCAACGTTTCCTTGAGGTTGCGGCTGCCGCAGACAAAGGCGCCCATCATGCCCGGCGCTTTTCCGCACGGAAATACCGTTACCGCAATTCGATCCTGGAGATTCTCTGCAGCCGCGAGGCCTGCTCCGCCGGGCCCCACAACGCCCAGTGCATGCGCTTCATCCAGGATCACCAGCGCATCGAACCGCTCCGCAAGGTCACAGATCGCCGTAAGGGGCGGCGTATCCCCGTCCATGCTGAAAACGGACTCCGTGACAATCCACGCCCGCCCGCGGCCTCTCCTCTTCTGGAGCATCTCTTCCAGGTGATCAAGATCGTTGTGCTCAAAGTAGACGCGCTCCGCGCCGGACAATCGGACACCGTCAAGGAGCGATGCGTGGCAGAGGCGGTCCACGAACACGGTGTCACGCGGCCCGGTTAACGCTTCAATCACACCAAGGTTTGCGGCGTAGCCGCTGTGAAACAAGAGCGATGCAGCGCTGCCCGCATACTCCGCGAAATCTGATTCCGCCTCGTCAAAGATCCGGTCGTGACCTCGTATCAAACGGGATCCTGTGCTCCCCACCCGGCTTTCCCACGCGCCCGCGCACTCTTTCAGAATTTCCAGAAGTGTGCCGTCTGAGTTCAGAGACAGATAGTCGTTGGAGGCAAAGTCCAGTGTGCCAAAGGGCTTGTGCAGGGAGCGGAGGCGGTCCCTTTCTTTCAGGTGCTTCAGGTGCGATGCAAGGTCAGCATCCCAGGCCGCAAGGGCATTCATCTGTGTTTTCGGCTCCACGATCCATACCCGGACTATGGAAACGCAACGGCAACAATCTTGCGGAAAAAACGCGTAACTGCGAAGGAAGTCGTATGAGTGGTGTTGGCTTCTTCACGGACGACTTGTTTCTACAGCACGACACCGGCCGGGGGCATCCGGAGACCGCGGCCCGCCTCGTAGCGATCAGGGAGCGCTTGGAGCGGGCTAGTTATTTTGGAAAGTTTATAAAATTATCAAAACGAATAGCGTCCACAGAAGATCTGGCAAGAATACACACCACGCAGCACATTGAAACCATCCAGCGGATCTGCCGCGAGGACGGCGGGTTTCTCGATATGGACACGCCGGTATCGCCGCGGTCCTTTGACGCGGCTCTCTTGGCTGCGGGCGCCGGTTTGGCTGCGGCGGACAAAATCCGCGCAGGAGACATCGACCGTGCTCTTCTCTTGGTGCGGCCGCCGGGACATCATTCGCGGAGGAGTCGCCCCATGGGATTCTGTTTGTTCAATAACATTGCGGTTGCTGCGCGTTATCTCCAAACGATCGGTTACGCAAAAATTGCTATCGTGGACTTTGACGTGCATCATGGAAACGGCACGGAAGAGTCATTCTACAGCGATCCGTCGGTGCTGTTCATCAGCCTGCACCAATACCCGTTCTATCCTGGCACGGGCGCGGCCGCTGATATTGGAACCGGAGCGGGCGCCGGCTTCACCTTGAATCTTCCTATGGCAGCAAGATCCGGCGATGCAGAATACCGCACGGCTTTTGCGGAGAGCGTTATTCCAAAACTTCACGCGTTTGCCCCCGACTTCCTTCTGATCTCGGCCGGGTTTGACGCTCATGAGGCTGACCCGCTGGCACAGATCAATTTAAAAACCACATCGTATGAATGGATGACGCGGACCCTTGTTGATGAAGCTTCGCGATTGTGCGGGGGCCGCGTGATCTCTTTTCTTGAAGGTGGATACGATTTGAATGCCCTGTCAGAGTCCGTGGAGGCGCATGCAGCCACCCTCCTTTGAATGGGGCCGCGCGGGCTCTCGCATGGGCGCGGCGCTTCTGCGTTTCCGCAGATCACGCATTCATGCGCGCATCGTGGACTCCGGTATGCAATATCGCAGAGCGGAGCATGACGGTGTTACATTTCACTGGTACGAAAAACGACGCGGCCGGCCTGTGCTCGTGCTGCTCCACGGATTCCTGGACTCGTCGCACACATTTCGCCGCTTATTTGACCGCCTGTCTGAAAAGTTCGACTTGATTGTTTTGGACCTTCCCGGCTTTGGCAGGACAAAGCTCCCCAGTATCCGCGAAATGTGGCACATTGAGAGCATGTCGCGCGCCACCGCCCGGTTTCTTGCGGACCAACTCTGCGTGCGCGGAGCGCGGTTGGTGAGTCACAGCATGGGCGGCCTGTTTGGGCTCCACATGCAGCGTTGGTTTCAGGAGCAGTTTCATGGCGACTTATTTTCAGAGATGCACATGGTGGCGCCCGGGGTTCTGCACTTCGACGCGCGCGAGCGCGATGCCATTCGAGAAAAGTTGTTTCCCCGGTCCATCGAGGGCGTGAAGTACTTGTTGGAGCATCTGTACACGCAGACGCTTCCGGACTTTCCTGATTGGGCGTTGGCGGGGATACTCTACGAATGGACGCAGCTGGGTTACTACTTCCTTGCCGAGAATGTGGTGGAAGATGAGAGCCGTGTGTTCTTCGCAGAAAAAGAGCTGCGGCACTACCGTGTTCCCATCACGTTATACTGGGGCGACGGGGATGCGCTGACCCCGGCTGATATCGGCCGGCGGATGGTCCGTGCTTTCCCCGACTGCGAGCTGGTGCTCGTCAAGCATGGCGGGCATGCCCTGCACTTGGAACAGCAGGAAGCGTTTCTCCGCGAGCTGCTGGACCGACTGTAGACGGTTGCAGGGCCGCCGGTCGTCACGGCCGGAGCGAGATTGTTGTGGGATTGTTGCGGCACCGTCCGCGCTTGGATCATTTGACGCCGACGCCTCTTGACCGCATCTTGGACGGATGCTGTATTTTGAAGACCTGAAAGCGGGCGATGAGATGAGCTTGGGCGGCTACACGGTTTCCCGCGAAGAGATCCTGGAGTTTGCCAAAAAATACGACCCGCAGCCCTTCCACGTGGATGAGGAGTCCGCGCAGAAATCCATGTTCGGCGGCCTGATCGCCAGCGGATGGCATACGGCGAGCATCTGCATGCGTCTCTATGTAGACGCCGTGCTCAATCATTCGTCAAGCATGGGGTCGCCCGGAGTGGATGAACTCCGCTGGAAACGGCCGGTGAAGCCCGGGGATACGCTGACGGGGAACTTCAAAATTATCGAGACCAAGCCGTTTCGCAAAGGAATCGGTCTGGTCAAGGGGCGCGCCGAGCTGGTGAATCAAGAGGGAAAGCTGGTCATGACGTTCATCGGTAACGGGATGTTTGGCACTAGGCCCGTCCCGTAACGACTCCCTTTTCCAGATCATCAAGAATGGGACAGTCAGGCCGGCCGTCTCCGTGGCAGTTTTTGGCCAGATGCTTCAGTGTTCCGGCCATCTCTTGGAGTTCACGGATCTTGGTTTCGAGCGCCTGCACGTGATTCATGGCAAGGGTCTTCACCTGTGCGCTCGCGCGCGATTTATTCTTCCAGAGGTTCACAAGCGTTTTGATCTCCGCCAGGGAGAAACCCAGGCCGCGCGCACGCTTGATGAAACGCAGGATGTGCACGTCGCTTTCCGTGTAGACCCGATAGCCGGACTCCCTCCGCAATGCGCGGCTGATCAGCCCGATGGATTCGTAATGTCGGATCAACTTGGCGCTGATTCCGGAAGCCTCCGCTGCCTGCCCAATGTTCATGGGACTATACTAACATTCCAACCATTGGAAGGTCAAGCCCAAACGGTTCCTGATTCTTATCATAGGCTGGTGAAAAAAAAATTCCCTGTCCCTATTGACCTTCCAGTAATTGGAAGGTGTAATATGACAGTATAGGCAGGAGGAACGAAATGCTGCAATTTCAAACAGAAGGCATGAGCTGCAACCATTGTGTGGCGCGTGTAACAACGGCGGTCAAGAGCGTGGACGCCAACGCCAAAGTAGACGTGGATCTCAAGACGCAATTGGTGAACGTGGATACTGCGGGCGACGCCGCAGCGATTGCTCACGCGATGGAAGAAGCCGGTTACCCTGTCAGCGCCACGCAGACGATAAACTGACAAAGAAGGGAAACATGGAAGCAGCGGAAAAGGAAATCACTCTCGATCTCTTGGGGATGACATGCGCCAACTGCGCCGCCCGGATAGAAAAGGGTCTGGGGAAAGTTCCGGGCGTTTCAGAGGCAAGAGTCAACTTTGCGCGTGAGACCGCCTTTGTGCGCTTTGGGTCTGACGTGGATGCCGCTGCCCTTCTCAAGACGGTTGAGAAGCTGGGATACTCGGCTTTGGAAAGCCGGGAGAACCGCGCAGAAGTGGAAGAGAAACATAAGGAAGCCGGCCGGGCCCTCTTGTTCCGACTGGCGGCAGCCGCGATCTTTTCCGCGCCGCTCCTCTACACCATGGTGGCGCACTTTTCTGTTCTGTCGTTTCTTCCCATGTCCGCATGGCTCATGAATCCGTGGCTCCAGCTGGCTTTGGCCGCTCCGGTGCAGTTTTGGATCGGCTTTCCGTTTTATGTGGGAGCCTTCCGGGCCCTCCGGAATGGCGCGGCCAACATGGATGTGCTGGTGGCGCTTGGAACATCTGCGGCGTTCGGTTTCAGCCTCGTCACGAGCGTTATGGGACGCACCGGTTCTCTCTATTATGAAACGTCGGCCGTGCTGATAACGTTTCTCCTGGGGGGTAAGTACTTGGAAATGCTTGCCCGGGGAAAAAGTTCACAGGCCATTCGCGCTCTCTTGGATCTGAAGCCTTCGCGCGCGCGTGTCTCCCGCGCGAACGAATGGACAGAGATTCCTGCCGAGTTCATTGTCAAGGGCGACGTGCTCTTGGTGCAACCCGGAGAAAAGATTCCCACCGACGGCGTGGTCCTGTCCGGCTCAAGCGCGATAGATGAATCCATGCTGACCGGCGAAAGTATGCCCGTTGAAAAGACTGCCGGAGCAACTGTGTTCGGCGGGACCATCAACGGGAACGGCGCACTCCAGATGAGCGCCGAAAAAGTGGGTAGCGACACCGTCCTTGCTTCTATTGTACGGATCGTGGAGGACGCACAGGCGTCAAAGGCGCCGCTTCAGAGGATCGCGGACCGTATTTCGGCCTTCTTTGTTCCCGTGGTTGTGGGCATTGCCGTGATCGATTTTCTGGTGTGGCTCGCGCTGGATCCAGGAAACGTGGGTCAAGCCCTTGAGAACGCCATCGCTGTGATTGTCATTGCTTGTCCATGCGCGTTGGGTCTCGCAACACCCGTGTCGCTTCTGGTTGGCACGGGCCGGGGCGCCACCATGGGAGTGCTCTTTAGAAACGCTGAGGCTCTCGAAACCGCTGCGACGTTGACCGCTATCGCTTTTGACAAGACCGGCACTCTCACGGAGGGTCGGCCCGTGGTTTCAGGGGTTTTTGCGCTTCAAGACGAAGCGCGGCTCCTTGCCAAAGTAGCATCAGCTGAGGCGCACTCGGAACACCCGCTGGCCAAAGCCGTCACTGCGTATGCCAAGGCGCGCCGAATTGCCCTGGAGCCGGCGCTGGATTTCCAAGCGGAACCGGGCGGCGGGATCCGGGCCCGAGTGGGGGACGACCTTGTGGTGGCCGGAAGCCGCGCTTTCCTTACCGAAAACGGAATCGTAATGCCGGAAGAATTCCGCCGAAAAGCGGACGCATGGGAAGACGATGCGCGCACTGTTGTATGGGCGCGCGTTTGGGGCAGTTCAGATGCTCTGATTCTCTTTGGCATTGAGGACAAGATCAAGGAATCGAGCGCTCTGGCGGTGAAGCGGCTGCGTGCGCTGGGGATCACCCCCATTCTTCTCACGGGCGACCACGAACGGTCCGCTGCGAAGATTGCCGAAACTGCGGGTATCCAGGATGTTCATGCGGGTCTCTCTCCGTCCGCAAAGAGCGCGCTCATAGCGGACATGAAGAGCAAAGGAATCCGCGTGGGCATGACAGGCGACGGTATCAATGATGCGCCGGCCTTGGCCGCCGCCGACGTGGGCTTTGCAATGGGCACCGGAACCGATGTTGCCATGGAAACCGCCGGGGTTGTAATCGTGAAGGGGGATTTGATGCGGCTCGTGGACGCCATCGGTATCAGCCGGGCCACGGTCCGGAACATACGCCAGAACTTCTTCTGGGCTCTTCTCTACAATGCCATTGGAATCCCGGTAGCGGCAGCAGGGTTTCTGGCGCCCTGGATCGCGGGAGGGGCCATGGCCTTGAGTTCCGTTTCCGTTGTCACGAACGCACTGCGGTTGAAGCGCACGCGTCTTTAATGATTCAGGACGCGCGGGCTGGATACGCTACGGACCTGCGGGTCGTCTGACACACCCGGCGATCACAGCGTCCTTTTCTTTTGCTGCGAACACAAGCGCGGCAATTGTATCATCTTTCTGGCGCACGACCTGATTCTGCGCGGCAACCGCGTCATCTTTCTGTTTGATGGCAAGGTCTTTGGCCGCGATCACTTCGTCCTTTTGCTTGATGGAACTATCTTTCCCGGTCAGCGCCACATCTTTCGCCGCGATCGCAGTGTCTTTTGCGGAGATCGCTTCATCTTTCTGGCGTATGATCACGTCCTTTGCCGCCGCCACATCGTCCTTCTGTTTGATGGCCGCATCTTTTGCAGCCAGGGCATCGTCTTTTTGTCGGATGATCACATCCTTTGACGCGGATGCTTCATCCTTTTGTTTAATCACAACATCTTTGCCGGAGAGAGCGTCGTCCTTGCCCTTGATGATCAGGTCTTTCACCGCGATGGCTGTGTCTTTTGTAGTAATGATTTCGTCCTTCTGCTTGATCACGCCGTCCTTGACGGATAACGCTTCATCTTTGGCTTTGATGATGGCATCCTTTGCGGCTGTAATATCGTCTTTCAGCTTAATGACAGCGTCCTTTGACGCAATCGTTTCGTCCTTCTGTTTGATGACTGCGTCCTTTTCCAGCAGGGTCTGATCCTTCTGCGCAATGGCCTGATCTTTTGAAACGAGCCTTTCATCCATGGCGCGTCGTGACGATTCCACTTCGATGTAGAACCGGTCTATGATGCGCTGTCCTTCTGTTCCCACGTTGACCTTGATGTGCTCCAATTCTTGGACCAGCTGCGCGGAATTCTTCACAGCTGCGGCTTTCTCCCGCGTCTGAATGGTAAAGCCGACCGCTTCCGCGCCAAAGCCGCAGACGGCCGTTGTGGTCAGGAAAGCCACACCCACCCAACCCCTTGAGGTCAGCCGGGCCAGACCTTCCGGTGTTTGTTCTGTGAAATCATGAAACGTGCCGTACACGCCATAGAGAACCAGTAAGAGGGCCGCGATTCCCTTGGTGATCGGGAGGGCGTAGTCATTGTCTGCGCGCACGTTGATTCCAAGAACCGCGGCTGCGGCAAGGCATACCATCGCGATGAGAAACGGTCCATCCGTTAAATGACGATGCCAGCGGTGTGGCGAGGATCGCGCTTCCAAGACCCAAACTGTACAGGAAAAAATTCCAAAAGCGGTAACGGTAAGCACACTGGCCCATCGGAGGACGTCGACGTTCATGTCTGCATGAACGAAGGTATGTACGTCATGTCAAGGAGTCTTGCCCGGCCGGTCCGATGGAAACGCGCCGGGCTACTTGCCCTCAATCATCTTGTTGGTGTCTTCCAAGAGATCGTCTCCGCCGCGCAGGCCCTTTGTGGATTCAAAGATGTGTTTGAGCAGGCTGCGTGAATCGAGCACGCTGAGAGTCTGCATTTCCAAAGCGCCGATTCTGTCGACGGGCGAGAAAGCGCCTTCTGTTTTTTCCATAGAAAGCTTCTCCGGCTCGTAGGCGGAAAAAACGGGTTGTGTATTCAATATGGTGTAGTCGTCACCGCGGCGGAGTTCCAGCGTAACGGTTCCGCTGACGGCCGACGCCACCCACTTGCGCAGACCTTCTTTGAGGAGCATGGCCTCCACGTCGAACCAGCGGCCTTCATAGAGCAGGCGCCCCAGCTTCCGGCCCAGCGTGAAATACTGGTCCATGGTGTTCTCAGAGTGGACGGCGGAGAGAAGGCGTTCATAGGCCGTGTGGAGCAACGCCATGCCGGGCGCCTCGTAGATGCCGCGACTTTTGGCTTCAATGACACGATTTTCGATTTGGTCGCACATGCCAAGCCCGTGACGGCCGCCGATTGTGTTGGCTTCGAGGATGAGTTTGTAAAGGGAGTCGAACCGCTTTCCACTCAGCGCCACAGGAACGCCGTTCTCAAACGTTACCGATACTTCTTCCCTCTTGATGGCCACGTCGTCTTTCCAGAACGCCGCGCCCATAATCGGATCCACAAGCGTCATGCCGCGGTCCAGAAACTCCAAATCCTTTGCTTCGTGCGTGGCGCCGAGCATGTTGGAGTCCGTGCTGTACGCCTTTTCCACAGAGGTCCGATAGGGCTTGCCGATGCGTTTCAGGTACTCGGACATTTCCTTGCGTCCGCCGAATTCGGTCACAAACGCCGTGTCGAGCCAGGGTTTATAAATACGGAGCTCCGGGTTGACTAACGTTCCATAACGGAAGAAACGCTGGATGTCATTGCCGCGGTGCGTGCTGCCATCGCTGAAAACATTGACGTTATCTTCTTTCATGGCGCGCACAATGTGAGTGGCCGTAACCGCGCGTCCCAACGGTGTTGTGTTGAAATATTTCTTGCCGCCCGTTGTGATGTGGAACGCGCCGCACTGGATCGCGATGATGCCCTCGCGGGCCAGAGGTTCCCTGCAGTCGATCAAGCGGGCCGCTTTGGCGCCGTGTTCCAAAGCCGAGGCGGGAATCTCGGAAACATCGGTCTCGTCCGGCTGGGCGAGGTCCGCCGTGTAGCCGTGCGAGGAGAGGTGTAAAGTATCATTGACGCAGAGTTTACGCCCGGATGCTCTGGGTCGTGGGGTTGCTCCAGACGGACCAGATCATCAAGCTGCGGATGCGCGGGAGAGATCTGGGAGGCCGTCTGCTCTTTGAAACATCGAAGATCCTGGTGTTCCGCGTGCACGACCAAGACCTCCTGGATGAATCACGTCGGGGCAGCGCCAAGGGAGACACCTTGGCCGCCGAGTATTCTCAAGGCAACTACCGCTGCACCTTTCAAGTCAAGGTGACCGAGATCGTAGAAGACAAAGGTGACGCCAAAGGCTCCGTGATTCTAATGATGCCTCTGCCCGGCAGAATCCGGCGCACGTTCATGGGCATTCCCCCCGGCGGTCCATGAAGCCCCGCATTGCTATTCTTGCCCCGCGACTGGACAGAGGCGATGCTGTGGGAAACGACGCGCTGGGCATGTGGCGCAGCCTCCGGGGTCTGGGTTTTGATGCGCGTTTGTTCTCTGAGGGCTGGACGGTAGCGGAAGACGTCACCCATGTCCGCCGCCTGTCTGGGTTTCTTCAGTCGCCGGATGACGTTCTTCTCTACCATTACTCGATTGCATGGCCCACGGCGCTGGCGCTGTTTCTCTTTGAACCATACCACGAGGGAATCGCAAACAGCTGCCGCGGCGGTATCCACATGATCCGCGACTTTGCCGGCGCGGGCGTGGCTCTGTGGCTGACGCCGTCGCACTTCAACAAGACAGAACTGATGATGCACGATATACAAGAGGCAGCGGTCAAAGTTGTGCCGATCTTTCACAGGATTCCGGACCTCCTCGCGCGTGAGCCGCATCTTTACACGATCGATCAGCTGCGGAGAAAGAAGTCCGGACCCGCTTTCTTGACGCTGGGCCGTGTGGCGCCCAACAAAAGCCTTGCGTATTTGATCCAGGAATTTGCCCTCTTCCGGGAAAAAGCGGGCGCAGGATCGCTGTGGCTCGTCGGGAAAAAAGTTCCACCGCTGATCCGTTATACCCAGGAATTGAATGCCCTTGTGCACGCGCACGGTCTTGCCTCTCATGTTCATTTTGTCGGGCCGGTGAATGAGTCCATGCTCAAGGCGTTATACGTTTCCGCTGATGCCTATGTCACTGCTTCAGAGCATGAAGGGTTCTGCGTGCCGCTGGTGGAATCAATGGCTCTCCGACTGCCTGTTCTCGCGGCGCGTCAAGCCGCGGTGGCGGAAACTTTGGGGAATGCGGGTGTCCTTGTGGATCGGGGACCCGGAATCCTCGCACACGCTATGGACGGCGTGGCGCAGACATGCGGGACCGTTCACCCCGCATCGCGCGCCGGCGAGGAGCGTTACCATGAAGCGTTTGCGCCTCCGGTTGTGGATAACGTGTTTCATCAGGCACTGATTGGAGTTCTGCCGGTTTCGTCAGTGGAGGCTGCGTGAAGAAGATCGGGATCGTAGTGCAGCGCTGGTACCAAGGGGCGGCCGGCGGAGCGGAGAGCCATGCCTTTCACTATGCGCGCGTTCTTTCCACGAAGTATCCTGTAGAGCTCCTGACTACTACGGCCGTCGATGCTGACAGCTGGGAGTCCGCGCTGCCCCCGGGAGAGACCAAGTTTCAGGGGATTACGATCCGG
>JACPZR010000231.1 GCA_016195395.1 Spirochaetia bacterium | reverse complement strand
GGTGCGTTCCCGGGTGAAACGCAGCTGCGATACGCTGCTTCAAGGCTTCCTTTTTTTGGGTGCTGCAGAATGCAGCGTCGGCGGAGAACAGAAGGATCTTTTCTACGTTGGAATCTGATAAGCCGAATGTGGAACGAGCCAGGGACCATTCGCCCGCAAGCGTTATTCCGGAAACAGAAGGGTCGTCCGTGTTGAGCGTTACGTGAACGCCGCTGTCCAAGTATTGTTTGAACGGGTGATCCTTTAGGCGGCTGACCGTGGCCGTCTGAAGATTGGAGGTCAGGCAGATTTCAAGGGGAATCCTGTCGCGGATTACGCGGTTGAGAAGGGCATCGTCTTCCCGGATTCTGATTCCGTGGCCTATGCGTCGGGCTCCGAGAATATCGAGAGCCGCCGCCGCCGATTCGGGGCCGGCCGCCTCTGCCGCGTGTACCGTGACGGGAATTCCGTACGAATGCGCCAGGTCGAAAGCGCTCTTGAAGTCGCGGGCCTGGTAGCGTGATTCGTCACCCGCAAGGTCCACACCCACAACCAAGGAATCCTTTCCGGCACGCGACGCCTCTGTGGCCACCTCGTGAGCGATCCTCACGGTTTCTTCCGCATACTTGAGATGGAAACCGCGGTAACAACAGAGAATGATACCTGCAGAGAAAGCTCCGCCGCGTGTGCCCCGTTCTACACCGCGCATGGCCGCGTGTACTGCGCGCCGCATCCCCGCTTCAAAGTCGCTTGGTTCCGGTATGTTCAGTACAGGAGCAAACCGCAGCTCCGCGTAGATAAGTCCCTGTCCGGCCAGGTCCGTGCAGAGCTCGTATGTAATCCGTTCAATGGCTTCCGGCGTCTTAAGCAGGTCATAGAACACATTGAACGTAGCCAGAAATTCAGACAAACTTCTGCAATTGGGCGACACGCGCACAAGGCGTTCGAGCGCCGCCGGGTCAAACGTCGGCAGGGGCAGCTTCTGCTCCCTCGCCAGATCGATCATCGTTGTGGTGCGCACGGCCCCGTCAATGTGCAGGTGCAGATCGATGAGGGGAAGGCTGTCCCCCCGGCCAATGTTTTCTGTCTGGGCGGCCATCGACTACTTTACGGGACAGTCCCCGCTGGAATAAGACAACGGATCGAAGGGACCTTTCACTGCCGGCGCGACTGTGCCGTTTTCAGCCGCCGCCACATAACGTTCTTCGTAAGAGCGCGCGCCGTGCGGACCTGTCCGAATATAATCGTAGAATTCAAATTTCATTTCCGGGAACCGTTGGGGAAGAAAGACCATCGCCCCGGCAAGGTAGCTGTCCGTGTCTTCAAAGTAGCGGGCCAGCCGCGGCGTGGCCCGTGCGCCGTGAGAGAGGTCGATGAGCGCTGCCATGATCAATGCTTTCTTCATGCCAGAGGGGATGGAACTGACACCGCCCGGCATCTGCATACGGTCCCACAAGTCTTTCTGAATCATCTCGGTGTTCAAAGGAAAGACCGATCCCACTTCCGCGCCCTGTCGGCCCAGGTATTCATAGAGAGAAAAGAACGTATGACGCTGACCGCGCGCCGTGATCACAGCGGTGTAAGTGGATTTGTCGGAAGCGTATTGTTTGAGACGCCGGAGGGCCGCAGGAATGGGAGCCGAGCGGTTCATTTCTGATCGGTCAAAGACCCCGTAATCCGGAGAGTCGCCTGCGTTCAGATCAAAGCACTTGGGATCCTGCTGTCGCATGGCGCCGGAAGCTTCGCGTACCGGAATGTCTGTATCCGTATCGGCGAGTGTATTGTCAAAATCGAAGAAGTCCAGCTCTTTGGTCTCGCTGGTGGGCCGCGCATAGAGGCTGTTGCGGTTGATCACATCAGCCACCGTGTTCAGGAGAAGGTTCCGATTCAGGTCGTAGATGGCACTCGTCTTCTCAAAGGTTCCAGCGCCCGGACCGATCGTTCGGTATATTGGACTGATTGTGATTATGTCTATGACGTTGGTTTCGCCCCTGCTTGCGGCTGATATATCCGGGGACTACACAGCTGACGGTCGGAATCCCGATGGGTCACGTTACTCCGGCTCCGTGACGATTACGAGTGTGGGTGGCGACGACTACGAGTTTGTCTGGCATATCGGGAAGGAAACGTTCACAGGCAGCGGTCGACTCCAGGGCGACAGCATCACCGTGAACTGGGGCCAGCCCGACCCCGTTATCTACAAGGTGCTCAGCGACGGCACGCTCATGGGCCTTTGGGCAAAAGGCCGGGGGACGGAAACACTGCGTCGGCGGTAAGGAGAGGTAAGCAAAATCGGTTCCGCACGCGCGCTGGCTCGCAAGTGCGCCTTTCGGGCGGGCGCGACTTCCCATCGTACGATAGCACGTGCCTGTGACGGTTTATGTCTTGACGAAATGCCGGGGCCGTGACTGAGAGCCGGAGCCCCGCCGCCAGCCGGAGGGCCCCGCCACCAATCACCACCCACAGGGGGTGGGGAAGGTGTGTCCTCGCGGGCGGGTATTACCCCAGGCTAGCCGGCGTCCGTGATGGCCCCGAATTCCGCTGAACCCACGAGCTTGGCGTACTTCGCCATCACCCCGCGCGCATAACGTGTGGCGGGCCGCTTCCAGTCGCGTTTCCGTGCCTCGAGTTCATCCTGCGTGAGATGAACCTGGAGGAGGTTTGAATGGGAGTCGATCGTGATCACATCATGCTCACGCACAAGAGCGATGGGTCCGCCCAGCGCCGCTTCGGGAGCAACGTGACCCACAACCATTCCATACGTCCCCCCGGAAAAACGTCCGTCCGTAATGAGACCCACGCTGTCGCCCAGACCCTTGCCGATCAACGCTGATGTAGGCGAAAGCATTTCACGCATGCCCGGCCCGCCTTGAGGTCCTTCGTAGCGGATCACGAGTACATCGCCGTGGTTGATTTTTCCCTCCATGATGGCTGCCATGCACTCCTCTTCAGAGTCGAACACGCGGGCCGGACCTGTGATTGCGGGATTCTTGACACCGGAGATCTTCGCCACAGCGCCCCCCGGCGCCAGGTTTCCACGAAGCACAACGAGGTGTCCGCGTTTGTATAAAGGTTTATCCAATGGAACGACCACTTCCTGACCCGACGGGGGCGCCGACGGCACGTCCGCAAGGTTCTCTGCCACGGTCTTGCCCGTAACAGTGAGACAGTCGCCGTGCAGCATTCCGGCTTGAAGAAGCATCTTCATTACTAGCGGTATCCCGCCCACGCGATGCAGATCCACCGCCAGATAACGTCCCGACGGTTTAGTATCAGCGATGTGCGGTGTGCGTCTGGCGATTTCTTCAAAATCGTCGAGCTTCAAAGGAACACCCATGTCATGAGCCAGAGCCAGAAGGTGGAGGACGGCGTTGGTGGAACCTCCGATGGCCATCACCACGGTGATTGCGTTTTCAAATGCCTTGCGTGTCATGATCTGTGAGGGACGGATATCACGTTCTATCAGATTCAGAAGCGATGCACCCGCCTGCTTTGTGGACTGGAGCTTGTCGTTGTCGGGACTTGCCTGCGTGGACGTGTAAGGAAGGCTCATCCCCAACGCTTCACAGGCGCTCGACATTGTATTGGCCGTGTACATTCCCCCGCAGGAACCAGAACCGGGGCAGGCGTGCTTCTCAACGCCCTCAAAATCTTCCCGCTTGATGCGCCCCGCGTTGAACTCTCCCACTGCTTCGAATACAGAGACAATGTTGAGGTCTTTCCCATGATAGTGTCCCGGCTTGATGGTTCCCCCGTAAACAAAGATCGACGGAATGTTCAGGCGCGCTATGGCCATCATCGCTCCGGGCATGTTCTTGTCGCAGCCGCCGATGGCCACGAGCCCGTCCATCGACTGACCCCGGCAGACAGTCTCAATGCTGTCTGCGATGACTTCGCGGCTCACGAGTGAAAACTTCATCCCCTCAGTGCCCATCGAAATGCCGTCTGATATGGTGATGGTTCCAAATACCTGCGGCATCCCGCCTGCTTCTTTGACTCCGGCGCTGGCCGCATCAGCAAGGGCTTGAATCCCCGAATTACAGGGGGTGATCGTTGAATGACCGTTGGCGATTGCCACAATCGGCTTGCCAAAATCGGAATCGGAAAAACCGACGGCGCGCATCATGGCGCGGTTGGGAGCACGTGTGTCTCCGTCAGTGATCGTCTTTGAGTTGCGGTTGAGCCCGGCTTTCGTGGTCATGAACCGAGATTTTGCGGGCAAGGCCCCTAGTCAAGAGATACGACTGTAAGCACTATCCGGCACGAACGCTTCAACTTGCAAGGCTCCGTCGAAAGCGGATGGATCCGTAACCTAGAAAGACCGCCGCAAAACCAAACAGCACCAGTATGTTCGGGTACGTCAGCTGCCAGCCGGCGCCCTTGAGAAAGATGGCCCGCTGCGCCGTCAGACAATACTTCATGGGGTTGAGGTACGTGAGATACTGCACGGCAACAGGCATGTTTTCCAGAGGGAAAAAGAAATCGGACAGAATAATGAAGCGAAAAAGAACCCCGAAGACCGTCATCATCGCCTGCTGCTGTGTAGCGCTGACAGTGGAAATGAACAGCCCCATTCCGAGCATAGCAAAGACGTAGGCAAGATTCAAAAACGCAAGCGCCGAGAGCGAACCTTCAATGGGAACTTTGAACATCAGCCTCCCGAAGGCTGTCGCAAGTACTGCATCGCCAAAGCCAATGACAGCGTAAGGGAGCGTCTTTCCAAGCATCAGCTCCCACCCGCGGATGGGAGAGACAACGAGCTGCTCAAATGTGCCCGTTTCTTTTTCCTTGGTGATTCCCATGGCCGTAAGAATCGTTGTGATGATTGTGAGAATCATCGTGATAATTCCGGGGACGAGGAAGTAGGTGGACTCAAGGCTCGGGTTGAACCAGACCCGCGAGTCAAGTACGGCTCCATGAAACGGGAGCATCGTCTGCGGCAGCACACGGATACGATTGCCATACTCCAGTTCCGACAAGATACGCAGCGCATATCCTGTCGCAATCGTCGCGGCATTCCCGTCGCTTCCATCAAGGGCGATCTGAACGTTAACCGGCCGGTTGGATCGAACGTCTTTCTGGAAGCCAGGTGGAATAATAAAAGCGATCTTTGCTGTGTTGATGTACAGGGCATTGATGGATTCTGCCTGGGAGGCCGCCAGCGCAGTTATCTTGAAATACCCGCCCCGCCCCAGAGCGGATATGATTTCCCGTGAGAGTTCGCTTCTATCACCGTCGTAGACAATGGCGGGGAGGTTCTTCACTTCGTTGCTCACGGCAAAACCAAAAATCGTCATTTGGATCAACGGAAGAACAAAGATGACGAGGAGCATCCGCTTGTCTCTGAACGTCTGGATCCACTCTTTCACAATCAGAGCGCGCACTGTAACCATCAGGCTACCCTCTTCTTCAGTCGCTTGGAGGCGACGGTCAGCACAAAGAATGCGTACATGAAAAGAAACACCATCTCCATTCCGTAAGCGCCGAACCCGGACCCTTTGAGAAAGAGAGTCCGGAGAGCCACGAGAAAATACTTTGCCGGCACAATGTATGTGATCAACCGCACAAATGGCGGCATAGAATCGATGGGAAAAACGAAGTTTGATAACAGGATGCTCGGGAGCATCGATGCGATCATCGCAGTCTGCATAGCTGGGAGCTGCACTTTCATGACAGTGGACAAGAGGATGCCGAGACCCAGAGCGCCGGCGCCAAAGAGCGCGGATGCCAGAAATAACGTTCCGACGTTGCCCACAAAAGGAACGCCAAAGACAAAGTAGGCAAACGAAGCGGCGAGGGCCGTCTGGATCAGACTGATTCCTATATATGGAAGAACCTTTCCCAGGATGATTTCATGGGGACGCACGGGCGTGGAGATGAGCTGCTCCATACTCCCACGTTCCCATTCACGCGCAATTGTCAGGGAGGTGAGCAGCGCCGAGAGAATCGCCATGGTCAGAGCGATGATGCCGGGGAGGATGTAGAAACGGCTCTTGAGTTCCGGATTGAAATACAGGAAGGGACGGGGCTCGGGGATGTTAGGGCGTTTGAGCCCGTATTGATTCAGATACTGACGCATCTGCTCCCCTTGGAAGCCGTTCATATACATCAACAGATAGTTGGTGC
>JACPZR010000230.1 GCA_016195395.1 Spirochaetia bacterium | reverse complement strand
CCAGATTGCAGCAGGGAAATTCGGGATTGTCGTAGCGGTTGGCGTGTTTGGCTTTTTCCAGCCACTCTTCTGCTTCGTCCAGCCGGCCCAGCTCAATGAGATAGGCTCCAATGTCGTTGTACGGATTTCCAAAATCGGGATCGATGGCAATGGCTTTTCGGCACTCTTCGATGGCCAGTTCGTAGAGGCCCTGGCAGCTCAGCGCCCAGCCCATGAAGGTGTGCGCCTCCGCGCTGGGACAGATTTCTACGGATCTCTTGTAGCACTCGCAGGCTTCCGCAAACCGACGGTCCAAGTGAAGTCTGTAACCCTCTTCAAACGGGACTCGTGCTTCGTGGCTGATGCGGTAGTTTCTGAACAATGTGTCGTCCATGGCTCAAAACTTGGCCGCTGCCTTCAGGGCCTGCTCCAGTGTATTCCACGCGAGGGTTGCGCACTTCACACGCACCGGGTATCTATTCACCCCTGCCAACGCCTGCAGGTCTTCCGCTGAATCAGGAAATTCCACTGCCGCGTTATCCACGATCATATTTTTGAAGGATTCAATCAGGTCCTCTGCCTGCTCCACAGTCATGCCGTCGACCGCATCCGCCATAAGCGAGGATGACGCTGTGCTGATGCTGCAACCCCGCCCCTGAATTCCAATGCCTTTGATAACGCCGTTTTCAACGCGGAGTTCCACTTCGATTTCGTCCCCGCAACTGCGGTTCACGCCGCTCTCTTTCACATTTGCCTGGTCCACCGGATGACGGTGCGACGGGCTCTGTGAATGCTCAATGATGATATCCTTGTATAAGTCTTCCGTGAGTGACATGGCTAACGCTTGACCACCGCGGAAAATATGCTCTTCACTTTGTGAATGGCGCGCACCAGGGCATCCACATCTTCAGGTCCATTGTAGAGATAGAAACTTGCCCGCACGGTGCCGGAAATATCCTCGCGCCGCATGAATGGTTCGCAGCAGTGGTGGCCGGCCCTCACCGCAATTCCTTCCTCGTCCAAGATGCTTCCAACGTCATGCGGGTGTACTCCGTCGATGTTGAAAGAGAGAACGCCGCCTCGTTCCGCGATATTCCTCGTTCCGTACTGCGTCACCCCGGGAATCTTGTCCAGCTGCTCAATCGCATAGGAGACCAGAGCCTGTTCGTGTTCGTGAATGGCGTTCAGTCCCACCTTGTTCAGGTAATCCAATGCAATGGCCCAGGCTACAACGCCCGCGATGTTCGGGGTGCCGGCTTCAAACTTGTTGGGAATTTTTGCGGGAGTGAAATCGTCTTTGGTGACCGTGAGGATCATGTCCCCTCCGCCCAGAAAAGGCGGCATGGAGTCCAAGAGTTCAGGCCGGCCGTACAGAGCGCCCACACCCGTGGGTCCCAGCATCTTGTGCGCGGACATAGCGTAAAAATCACAGTCGATTTCCTTAACGTCAACGGGAAGATGGCTGGCCCCCTGTGCTCCGTCCACAAGGAAGATGGCGTTTCTTTCGCGCGCCTTGCGGCCCAGAAGATTGATGTCGTGGATGGTGCCTACAGCGTTGCTCATGT
>JACPZR010000229.1 GCA_016195395.1 Spirochaetia bacterium | reverse complement strand
GGGTTTAAAAGTCAGTTTCGTAAAATAATTGTGATATGATTCCTTTGGAAGGGCTCCGGTCAAATAAGGCGTTTGATCAAAGTGCATGATCATAAAGCGCTGAACCTTTCTTTCCGAAAGGGATCGCTCCAATTTTCGCATGGACTCATCAGTCGCAATGTACACATGCTTCTGCTTCAGAAATGAAATCCCAACGAGATAAGAAGTATTCAGACTCTCATGCACAACATAGCCGTCGCCCACCTCCTGGAAGTTGGCCTGTATCTTGTTGTAAAGAGGTGCGCTGCGTGTCAGTGTGCGTATCCCTGTGTTTAGGAATTTTCCAGCGGGGTAAAGCATGATCAAAACAACCAGCAACGCCAGCCACTTTTGTTTCCCAACCCGGCCTTTCATCCAGAAGTCGAGTCCAGCCGTAACGCCAAGGGCAAGAGACAGAAATCCTGTGTCCAAGTAGCGTAGGCCAAAGTTCTGCACACCTCCCTTGACAGGAATAAGAAAGGATCCCAGGACAATGAAACCCACCCCGGAAAAGATGCAGGCCTTCGCAAAACTGGACAGCGGTCGCACCAAGCGCGGTACGAAAAATAAGGCCGCGGATAGAACAAGCGGGAAGGCCAGGATGATGCCCCTCATTTCGGCGTCGCCATAGAGATATCCCTTTGCAATCAAAAGGTGACGCACCAATTCTGATTTTCCTGAGTCCGTCAAATCGTTGAGAACCGTAAAGGCGCGCATGCCCATAACGTTACCCACGGACCAATAATTGAAAGCGAACATGCCGGCCAGTGAAATGCCCGCGCCCAACAACCCGTAGAGGATAAGATTCTTGTAACCCAAAGTCCGATAGTTCAAAAACACGGAAATCCCGGCAAACAAGGCAACGAATAACGCGATCTCTGACCGAACAAAGAAGGTGAATACGGCCAAGAGACCAATGGAAAACGAAAGCAAGGCCTGAAAAGTAGAGGGTGCACAGCAGAAGCAAATCGTAGAGGCTCATTTCCGAGAAATCAAGATTTGCCAGAGGCACGAATGAAAGCCCAAAAACCGCAACGGCAGAAAGGAGAATTACGTTATCCGAAACGCCTAAGAATCGCTCAATCAGGTCAAAGGCGGCGATGCAGAGCAGGTACAACACGAGGGAAACGTAGAGGACGGCGCGGTCTCCGAACAAGTTCATGACCACAGCGCCAAGATAAGCGAACATGGGGGGATATTGGAAGAAACACTTGGCGTTGTGAAACTCTCTGATGAAAGCCCAAGGATATTCAAAAATGAAGTACTTGAATTCAGGGTCGATTTCTTTTGCGGGATAGATACATTCAAACGAGCCAAACCCGTTCACTCTGTGGCCCGCCGCTTGATAAAATTTGATCTGGCCGTCGCTCGATATGAACACATTCTCTTTGTCGAGCTGATACCGGAGGAAGCCAAAGGCCATGACGATCCCGATATATACCAAAAGCCTGTATTTGAATTTCATTTAAACACCCCGGCGCCAATCGTCGGTCAGCAGCAGTAACTTCAGCGCCACTTCAGCTCCGCGACGTAGAGTCCGCCCTTGCCCCAACCCGAATGAGTAATCCACCACGCTCCGTCAGATTCAACCACTTCCGCTGCGTGGATGTCAAATGCTCCCACCTTGGCCGATGGTTCAAAGCGCAGAGGGTCAGATGACGCGAAGACCTCCGTGCCGTAAAGATTGCCTTTTTTACTGGGACGCGGACCAACGAACAGATAATACGTATTCGCCCGCTTAACCACAAATGGAGATTCACTCCCAAAGGGATTCTTTGAATCGTAGAAGACAATCCGCCGTTCTCCCCAATGGATCAGGTCCGCGCTCGTCCGCGCTGCGACTACGAGATATCCGCGATGGTCGGGCGAATTCATTGTGTAGTACATGATCCAACCATGATCGTGCGGCATGATAAAGGGATCTCGCGCATTCACGTCAGAGACAAGGGGATTATCGTCAGAGCGCTTCCACTCAAGGAGGTCCTTTGAAACGGCCAGGTGAATCCGTGAGAGTCCATTGGGTTCCACGTTGCCCGCCGCATAAAACATGTGCCACAGCCCGTTGTGCTCCAACACATACGGCGCCCAGAGGTGAAGTTCCTTGCGCGCGGGATCCGCGGTCAAGGCAAAGGGAAGAGTCCGCCATGGGCCCGTAAGGGCTGGTGCAACGGCGTGCGCAAAATTCTTCTCGTCATCGCTGTGATAGTTCTGGATCTCCCTCACGTCCGGCTCTTTGCCGGTGGTTCCAAACATATGCCAGACACCCTTTGAGTCCCTCAACAGCGCATGATCGTTAATGTACCACTCCTGCCCTTGAATTTCGGGTCGATAGATGTTCTTGAGCTCCCCAATGGAAAGCTGTGGGCGGGCGCACGCGCACGGGATGGATCCCAACGCGGACACGAGCAGCACAATGAACGGTCCCGCAGGCCTGCCAAATATCAGGGCCCGGTGAAGTGCTGCCAGCCGGCTATTTTCGTTTCCAAAGCTCAAGGGGACCTCCAAAAACAGTGCAACGTTGATTCGTTCCTATGAACAACGCTGATGAGTCTGTACCGCGTCCCACGCCATTGGTCAACGGCAGGCGGCCAAAGCCCTTGGCCTCGCACGGAATCCTCACTAACGCGAAGGGAAGAATCCCTCTCGAGTGTATCAGGGTCAATCTGAATTTCGATGATGGAGCGACGCTCCAACTCCGCAACCCCGCGCCATCAACGCCGCGGAAATAGCGCGGTCATGATCCTGTGAAACAGTCGGTGCAGCAGATACGGTTCCAAGCCCGACATGTCGCGGTGAAGGTCTTCTTTGAATTGAAACACAGCCTCTGCAATGTCCCGGAACGCGGCGGTCTTCGCGCGGCCAAGCAGGAGCAGGAGCGTGCCCATCAACTCCAGAAGATCGTTGTCCGGCAGTTCAAGTTTTTCCGCCATGTCCCTGAATTCAGCCGACTCCACCCATTTTTCAAACTCCAGAAGGGCCATGGGATTTTCCAAGGCTTCCTCCACTTTGGCGCGAAGGAGCCTGTACTCGTCGCTTACCATCAGCCAGACATGCGCAAGACTTCCGCCGGCAAGAGGCAGATCAGGGAGACCCTGAGCCATGTCTGACACAACGGAAAGCGGCAGGTGCTGGAAGGGGACACAGACGCCGCGGCTGATGACGGTGGGTTTCAAATCCATCAGGTCACGCACCACAAAAATAAACCGGGTATGTTCGGGCGGCTCTTCGAGCGTCTTCAAGAGAGCGGTCTCTGCCTCGTGCAGGATAAGGTCGGCGCGCGGGAAGATGACAAAGCGTTCGGCGCTTTCGTTAGGCGCATAACGCAGCCTTTCCTGTAAGAGCCAGCGCACAGTGAACGGATCAGGCTCTCTCATTTCGCCAATGAGTGTCTTGGCCTCCGGGAATCGGATAACGTCTGGATGGTTGTTACCCAAGATCTTTCTGCATGACACGCACTCGCCGCACGCCGTGCCCACGGCGCAGAGACGCTGGCGAACAAACGCCTCCGCAGCGGAGAGCCGTCCCGTGCCCTCAGGGCCGTGAAAGATCAAAAGCGGTGGAAGCACGGAAGACTTCAAGTAGACTTGAATCATTCTCCGCGCCGTTTCCTGACCGCGCATCTCAGCAATTGTATTCAACCACGAACCTCAAAAGAGAACAAGAAACCAATATCCGGCGTAACGCCGAAGTTCAAGAAATTTTCCACAGCGCCGGCCGTCAACCGCGCCGCAGGCCATCCCAGAACGCCGCCCGGCCAATCATAGTGGAACCCAAATCCCAGTTCATGCCCCGGTTTGGAGAGTTCGCCGAATTTGACTGCGGGGGCTGAAAAGTAGACATACTCAAGAAAGGGCGTCCATGCTCCGGCTCCATACTCAACCGACGACCGCGCGGCCAAAGCATATCTGGGAAGACGGATGCCCTGAAAATCAGTTACGGAGCCGCGCGTGAGAGCGCCGCCTCCCTGCAGGGTCCACGCGCGGGACAACGAATAACGCGCGGCCGCAAAGGCGCCCACGTCAGTTCCGGGGCTTGAAAAGAGAGCGCCGCCGG
>JACPZR010000228.1 GCA_016195395.1 Spirochaetia bacterium | reverse complement strand
GTATGGGACTCCTGCTCAACCTGACCATCAACCAGCTGAAAAGCGTTCTCTATTTCGAAAAATACATCATCATCGATCCGGGTGATTCCGGCCGCGAGAAAGCGGAACTCATCGATGAAGAAGAGTACCACGAGTTTCTGGATGAATACGGAGACAAGTTCGTCGCTATGATCGGCGGCGACGCTATTAAGGAACTGTTGGACCGCATTGACGTGGACGGAGAGATCCGCGAAATCCGCGCAAGAATTCAAGACAAGCAGAAGATCACAGACCGTCGCCTCCTCAAGCGATTGGAAGTCCTGGAAGCTCTCCGCGAGTCAGGCAATCGTCCCGACTGGATGATGCTCGACACGGTTCCTGTCATCCCGCCGGAACTCCGGCCGATGGTGCAGCTGGAAGGCGGTCGCTTTGCCACGTCAGACCTGAACGACCTCTACCGCCGTGTGATCAACCGGAACAACCGCTTGAAGCGCCTTCTGGCCCTCAAGGCTCCCGAAATCATCGTGCGGAACGAAAAGCGCATGCTTCAGGAAGCCGTTGACGCGCTGTTCGATAACAGCCGCCGCAAGCGCAGCGTAAAAGGCAAGGGAAACCGTCCGCTCAAATCGCTTTCAGACATGCTGAAAGGAAAGACGGGTCGTTTCCGCCAGAACCTGCTCGGCAAACGGGTGGACTATTCCGGCCGCTCCGTCATCGTCATTGGTCCCGAACTCAAACTTCATCAGATGGGCCTTCCCAAGAAGATGGCTCTGGAACTTTTCAAGCCGTTCATCATGAAGCGCCTCGTTGACCTTGAACTGGCGCCGAACATCAAATCCGCGAAGAAGAAAGTCGAAGCGGAAGAAAAAGAAGTGTTCGAAGCGTTGGACGAGGTGATCAAAGAGCACCCCGTTCTCCTCAACCGCGCGCCTACGCTGCACCGTCTGGGGATTCAGGCGTTCCTGCCCGTTCTAGTAGAAGGAAAGGCTATCAAACTTCACCCGCTTGTATGTCACGCGTTCAACGCGGACTTTGACGGGGACCAGATGGCCATTCACGTGCCGCTTTCGCCCAAGGCGCAGGTGGAAGCGTGGATGCTGATGCTTTCCCCGCACAACCTGCTCAACCCTGCCAACGGC
>JACPZR010000264.1 GCA_016195395.1 Spirochaetia bacterium | reverse complement strand
CGGCTCTCCCGGATCCCGCACAGGCGCAGGCGGCAATTCGGTGCGCGCCCGCAACAACTCTCGGTAGTGGGTCCGGTCTACTGCGTCCATCTTTTCCGGCTCGCTTCGAAACCGAAGAATCATCAGCGCGGTATCCAGAATCTCGGCAGTCCGGGCATCCTTGTCCGGAGAGGTCCCGGGCGCCAGATCGGCTTTTCCCCCTGCAATCACCGTATAGAGCATTTCTTTCTCTTCCGGAGTCAGCGCTCCTACGCGTTGGACAATCTCACTGAACAGCGACGGTCGGTACTTCACCTGAGTGACCAGACCGGGCTGCGCCAGGACGCGCTTGATGGTTTCTCCGGGAATCACCCAGAACCAGAATCCGTCCGTCAGCTGGAGAGTGGGGCGCGCCACTTCCAAGAGCGACAAAAGATGGAAGGAACAGTTCTCATCCATGTAAAAATAGTCAAAATGCGTACTCTGAAGCTCCCAAGCATGGTAGAACATGCGCCGAATCTCATCGGGCGTCAGGGAGAGGTGGTACTCCCACATGTCGCGGTTCTCTATGTCGTTGTACTCGCGGACCTTGATGTGATACGGGAGAAGCGCAAAGTATCCGGGGAAGCCGCCAAAGAGGCCGTAAAGCACATACCGGACCGGATCAAGGCCGCCCGGGTCTGCCGCAAAGTTCAGGGCAAAGTTCAGAAGTTCGTGCTCACGCACGGCTCCCTGCCGCTTGGTATTCAGCTTGATCAGGGTATGACCAAACATGGATGCGGGCGCGCTCATGAAGAACGAAGCAAACATGATCGATACGGACTCGGCGTTGATGTGGTCGAACCACACGTGAAGGATTGGGCAGGCGCGGTCAGGCAGACGCTTGGGATCAAACTGGAGTGTGTTCTTCAGCCACTCGTACCGCGCAGGAAAGAGACACTGCGGGTGAACATTGGGATTTTCTCCCACCGGTTGAAAGAAGGCGCGGAGAGTGCCGTCCATCTCTGCCTGCGGGTCCGTTTTTCCCTTCATGTTGGGCGTCAAAAAGAAACGGGGGCCGTCCGCATCGCTCTCGACGCCGCCAAAGCGTTTGGAGCGGTAATGGAGCAGCACGGTCCACATCCGTGACTCATGAAGTTTCAGTTCCTTTGCTTTGGCGGTCAGCTCGTTGATGTAGGAGGGATCGGCATCCGGCGCTAGCCCTTCCGGGACTTGAGCTTCAGCCCACAGTCTACCCGCGCAGGGGACCAAGAGGAGAAAGAGAAAGGCAAGAGGAATTGAAAATCCCCGCCTTCTGTGTAAGAAAGCGGGGATTTCTCTCCGTTCATGACCGTTAGCGCGCAGAGGCTTCAGAATATCCGTTCACCGACCCACGCGCCTTCCTGTCAACGAATCAGAGTTTGCACATCTTGGCGAGGGAAGCGTCGCCCGAAATCTGGCCCTTAACGGCTACCAGAAGTTCAGACGGAGTGCGGTCTTTGGTGAAGATTGCGCTGTGCTTCTTCTGCATTGCTGTGCTGAACGCTTTAGCTCCCTGGCCTTGGCAGCCCAGGAGGCTTGCAAATGCGTCCAACTTTTCACCAGATCCGGAAGCGATTTCACGTTCCAGAGCAGAGTAGTTTACAGTTACGAAAACTTCCTGCTGCTGCTGGATGTATGCTGCTGAATTCGGCGTGCAGTTTGACGTGCCGGAGGTGATTGCGGACGTATTCGTCGAATAGATGTCATTCGTCGTGGCCGCAAAGATCTGCAGAATGTTGTTCTGCTGGATCAGTACGGAACCAAAGCCGCAACCGGCCATACCATAGCTGCCGGCAGACAATGTGGAGACTCCGAAGGTGACGCCGCAGATAGCTGCGAGCCCAAGGCTTAGTACATGTATTTTTCTAAACATGGTTATTCGTCCCTTCCTTTAGATCTTGCACTGGCTGGCCAGAGCCGGTTCTTTTGCAATCTCGCCCTTGAGAGCAGCGAGCAAGCCGGATGGGCTGGCTTCACGAGCAAAAAACGTGCTGTGATTCTTCTTTGCCATTGTGCGGAAGCTGGTCATACCAGCGTCTTTGCAGCCCAGCAGAGAAGCAAGCGCTTCAAGTTTTTCACCTTTGCCTGCAGCCATTTCCTGCTCCAGAGAAGAGAAGTTAACGGTAACAAACACTTCCTGCTGGCGGTCCATGTAGGCTGCCGAGCCGGGGTTGCAGTTTGAAGTACCGCTCGTGATTCCGAACGTTTGGTTTCCCGAGGTTCCGTTCGTGGTCACAGCAAACACTTGGCTGAAGCCGTTGCTTGAGATAATCGTAGATCCCAAACCGCAACCTGCCATTCCGTAACTTCCTGCCGATACGGGCTGAACGGCCAGAGCGGTGAGCGCTGCGGCAATCATACCCAACGGCAACAGTAGGATTCGTTTCTTCATAGACTCTCCTATAGTGGCGTATTGTGAGGTCTGACCTGCAGGTTCCTGAAAGGTCGAGGCAAGCAGATTTTTGCATTTTGCGCGAAAAAGTTTGGTTGCGGCGCACTATAGAATGGTCCAAAAGTCACTTGACCGTTACATGACGCATCTAACACAAAACTTCGTGAATCGACTCGCCCATGGGATCAAATTGGCCGTTCTTTCGGTGGTTGCAGCGGGGTGCATGTCGGGGCGTCTGAACCCGGACAAGGCCAAGCGAATCGAGGGAATACCACACGGCTACGTTACCTTGGCTTTCCCAAAAGGGCCCTCGCTGCCCGTGTCGATCATGTTCACGTTTGACGTGGATGAAGACAGATACATCCGCGATTGGTTTGAAGCCGGAGAAACCCTTCAGATCCCGCTGCCGGCCGGAAAGCACACAATCAATTATGTCCTGAGAACCGGATTGTCTACCGGCGGCACATTTTGGGGCGGCAAACGTAACTGGGAGATCACCATCAACCCAGGTGAGACCGTGAAGCTTCGCATGCGGATTGAACTGGCTGTCGACACGGGCTTTGGAGGCGCTAACACGGTGACTTTGGAGGTGGCTCCTACGGAAGAAGCCAAACCACTGGCCCGCGTAACCTCCACAAAGGGCTCCGAAGTGGAGCTCTCACCGGTACCGGAGGCCGCCCCCCT
>JACPZR010000263.1 GCA_016195395.1 Spirochaetia bacterium | reverse complement strand
GGATCCTATCCTGCGTTATTCAAGATAACGTGTCCGGGCATTGCACCGTGGAAGCGGCTACTCGCGGTAATTACGCACCGTATTGATCATTTCCTGAACGCAGTCCAGACGCGCCTGCGGATGGATGCCATGTCCCAGATTAAAGACATATCCCGGCCGTGAGGCAAAACCACGGAGCGCCCGTGTGGCGTGTGCGCGGACCACTTCAGGATTTCCGTACAGCACCATGGGGTCCATATTTCCCTGAATGGCAATGTTTGATGGAATCCTTCGTTTTGCGTCTTCCGGCGTTATGCGCCAGTCCAAGCTGATGACATTTGGTTCCAGGGCCGCGATTTCTTCCAAGAGATGCGCATTATTGCCCACAAAGACGATGATGGGTTTGTTGAAAGGCTTCAGCGCCTCTACGATTGTCTTGATATACCTGCCGGAAAATTCCCTGAAGTCTTCCGGCGCGAGAATTCCGCCCCAGCTGTCAAAGATCTGCACGGCGTCTGCGCCCGCTTCCAGCTGAAGGCGCAGGTACTTGATCGTCATATTGGTGACGGACTCGCTGACGCGGTGAAAGAGCGACGCATCGCCAAAGATGGCAGCTTTGGTTTTCTCGAACTTTCGCGAGGTCCGTCCTTCAATCAGGTAGCTTGCCATTGTAAATGGAGCGCCCGCGAAACCCAGAAGTCCCGGCCGCCCTGTAGCCGATCCCGACTGCGCATCCGCAAAGGCGCGGAGTCTGCCCAGTATTTTTGACACATGTTCCACCTGAGACGGCTGGAACGCGTTCATCAGTTCGATTTCTTTTCCGGACGCCACGTTGGTATCAAGTATGGGCCCTACTTTCTCTTCAAAATAGAGCGGGATTCCGCACCCATGGAGCGGCGTCAGGATGTCCGCGAACATAATGATCCCGTCCACATTGTAGCGCTTCCACGGCTGCACGCTCACTTCCACGGCCTTGTCCACATCGCCGCAGAGTTCCAGGAAAGTGAGGCCTTTCCTGATCTCGTTGTACTCTGGAAGATAACGTCCAGCCTGCCGCATAAACCAGATGGGTACGCGGCTCGTTTTCTTTCCCCGGAGGGCTTCCACGAGTATGGGGGCCGTGCCCTGTGTATCATTCTGCGAGTTCATATCCTGTTCCATGCCTTGTGACAAACCAGTCGGTTCCAAAGGTCTTTCTAAACTTTACAATGTAATTGTCCACTGTCCGATTGGTGGGGAATTCAGCCGTGCCCCACGCCGTGTCGAGAATCTGGTCCCGCGTAACGGGGCGTC
>JACPZR010000023.1 GCA_016195395.1 Spirochaetia bacterium | reverse complement strand
ATGCAGTACTACCGCGGTCAGGCGTCGACGGCCGAGCGCGCCAAGTACGACGAGTCGCTGCGAGCCAGCGGTGAAGTCCTGAAGAAACTCTTTGAGAACACCATTTCCGATCCGGAAGCGCACCGCATCGCTGCGCTCTACTACGCCGAACTCTTCACCGTGATGAAGGCCCCGTCGGAACTGGAAAGCCGCGAAAAAGTAAAGAAGCTCGTCCTGTATCACGCAGACTGGTACGACCGACTCTACCGGGGCGACCGGGCCCGCGACGCCCGCGTGGATCAGGCGCGCATTCAAGTCGGCGGGCGATGAGCGCATTCTTCACGGCCGGCGCCACAGACGGGCACGCACGCACCGGCACGCTAACGTTTGAGCGCAACAGAAGCACATTCTCCGTGGACACGCCGGCCTTCATGCCCGTGGGCACGCGCGCCACAGTCAAAGGACTCCGGCAAGAGGACCTGGAAGAGATCGGCTACCGTCTGATTCTCGCGAACACCTATCATCTGTTTCTCCGGCCCGGGGGAATTGTCGCGGACCTGGGCGGACTCCACAAATTCATGTCCTGGCCCGGCGCTCTCCTCACCGACAGCGGCGGCTTCCAAGTGTTCAGCCTCTCCGACCGCGTCAAATTTCAGGAAAACGGCGTAGAGTTCAGGAGCCACATTGACGGCAGCCGCCACTTGTTCACTCCGGAGAGCGTCATCGACTTCCAGCTGGGCCTGGGGAGTGACATCATGATGGTGCTCGACGACTGTCCACCGGGTGACGCGGACCGGACGCGGATTCAGGAGTCGCTCGCGCGCACACACCGATGGGCCGACCGCGCAGCGTCGTACTTTGATGAACACGCCGCCAAGGGCCGACTCGACACGTCCAAGTCCCGTCTCTTTGGCATTGTTCAGGGGGGCATTTCGGAAGAGGACCGGCTTCTGTCACTCAGTCACATCCAGTCGCTTCCCTTTGCGGGCATTGCCGTAGGCGGTCTTTCGGTGGGGGAAGCCTTTGAAGACTATGCCCGCATCCTTGCCCTCTTTGCCGGCCGGCTCGACCCGGCGCGCCCGCGATACGTCATGGGGATCGGAACCGTGGACTATATATTAGAAGCAGTGCGATCAGGCTTTGACATTTTCGACTGCGTGCTGCCTACACGCAACGCGCGCCACGGCCAGCTCTTCACAACACAGGGACGACTTCTGATCCGCAACTCTATCCATGCGAAAGACCCCGGACCCATTGACCCTGAGTGTTCCTGCCGGGTGTGTGCACGTTACAGCAGAGCCTACCTGCGGCATCTCTTTACGGCCGGGGAAATGTTGGGGCCCGTCCTTGCCACGCACCACAATCTCCATTTCTTCTTTGTATTCATGAACCAGCTCCGGACGGCTATCGAAAGGGCTGAGTTCGACGTTTTTTACCGGAGATGGATAGGTCTTTCGTTGTAGCGGCTTCAAAATACGGAAATACGCCCGTTTGGCACGAATTTGACCCCAGCGCTCTTTTTTTGTATTGACACAGTCGATCTAAATCACCGTAGGATCGGCAAAAATATTGACACCCCTGCGGGGTCACGGGCAGGCTTGCTAATCTATGGAAATCTCTAGACGCGAAAACGGTGAGATCACGATTCTGGATGTGAATGGTGAGATCGACCTCTACAACGCGCCCGAAATCAAAGAACTCATAAACAAGTTGATTGAAGAGCAGCGTTACAACGTCATCATCAACCTTGACCGGGTATCGTACATTGACTCATCCGGAATCGGGGCTCTGATTTCCAGCCTGTCGAATCTGAAAAAATACCAAGGTGGACTCAAGATCATCAATGTATCTGGATCCGTCCGCAAGGTATTTGAACTGACGAAACTGACATCCTTCTTTGAGATCTACGACTCTGAGACGGACGCTGTCAGCGCCTTCAAGTAAGTCCTGCTCTTTATTCCAGCCAAAAATTGTGCTTGCGCCGCCCTCCCCAGGACGGCGCCTTTACTTATTCACTCGCGGAGATACTCATGAATCGTTTTTCTTATGTCACAGTCCTTGTTGCCGCAGCCGCACTCTTTGCCCAATGCGCCGCTGCGCCGGTGAAAGAGATGACGAGCGCCCGAACAGAGGTCGCTTCAGCTGAAGAAGAGAACGCAGCAGAGCACGCCAAGAGCGACTTTGCGGCCTCGCGCACGGCCCTCGCCGCCTCACACCAGAGCCTCGTTGAAGAAAGTTTTGGTGACGCCCGGGACAACGCAGGCAAGGCTTTTGACCTCGCCATCAAGGCGCGCAGTGCGTCCGCACCCAAGTTCACTGCCGAGCAGAAGAAACTTTCGGAAGATGCGCTCGCAAAAGCTGACAGCGCGTATGCGGAAGAACTTGCCAAAGACGATTTTGAAGCGGCCAAGAAGCTGATGGCTGACGGCGCAACGTTGGAAAGCAAAGCCGCCTCCGACTGGTCCGCCGTGGGGAGCAAACCGGACGCGGAAAAGAAAGCCGCGGCTGCAAATGCGCTCTCTGAATACCGTCAAAGTTATCGTAAATATCAGGCATCGCGCGACGCATCCGTCCGCGCACGAAACGTGGCCTTGGCACAGAAAGATGATCTCCTTGCCTCTGTCACCGGATTGGAAGCCACGCTTGCAAAGGTGGAGGCCTACGGCGGGACGGACAGTGATGAATACAAGGCAGCCCGCGCCGAAGTCGACCAAGCCAAGGCCGATATCCAGAGTGGAAGCCTGAAATCAGGCAATGCCCGCATCGTGAAAGCAGAAGGACTGGCCGCGAGCGCACTCGCCGCCTCTGCCAGTAAACAGGCAGAAAAGAAACTCTCGGATGCCAAAGCAGCAGTGAAGAAGGCGGGCGGTCGGTTTGACTCGATTCAGGCGGCGCTCAAGCCCGTGGACGACAAAGCCAAGAAGGATTTCAAAGCCCTTTCTGAACACATGAGCGCAGCCCGCGAAGCGGTAGCCGCGTCGGAAGAAAACCTGAAGAATAAGAAATTCGATGATTCCGTCAAAGAATCCGATGAAGCCATGAAACTGGCCGCCATCATCATGGAACAGACAGACACGTTTGCCATGGTCCACAAGCGGTCGCTTCCCGGCTTTGACGCCAACAGCAAAGGCCGCGGCGGCGTGGATGTAGGAGACACAACGACTGTGGGAGATCTCCCGCAGGGATACAAAGTCTACGTCGTCCAGCGCAAGAAGCCGGAAGACTGCCTTTGGATGATCTCCGTAGATCAGTACGGCGTATCCAATCTCTGGTCACGCATTCATTCCGCTAACAAGGGCCAGATCAAGAATCCCAACCTGATTAAGCCGGGGCAGCGCCTTGCGATTCCTCCCAAGCAGGGAGAAGTCAAGTCTGTAGACCCCACGGTTCTCTACCCCAAAGGCACGCAGATGCCGGGGACCAAGGACCAGGGAAAGAAAGAACCCGCATCGAAACCCGAGAACGCCAAGTAGCCTCGCTGGTTCTGTAACCTTACTGAGTCGTCCCCTGTCCTCATCTTCCCGTGGTTCCAAGCGAATCCACAGGAGGATGTTGGAGGGGACGTTGGCGTGGAGATTGAGCACGGCGGCACCCGCTTGGAATATCGTGCGCATCGTGTATATCTTGTTTCCCCGTACTCTCTGACCCGGCCGGGGCGCCGGGATGTGCGTTAGGTGAGGGCCACGAGGATGATCAAGTAGATGCCGAAGATGCCTTCCAAGACGGCTCCAATCTGGATGGGCCTAACGTGAGACTTATAGCCGGACACCATGACGTGGCCTGACAAGAAGATCAGGGCCGCGCCCGAAAACGCAAAGACTGTGTGTGCAGCACCGGCATAGACGCCGTGAAATACGATCATAGCGCAGGGCAGGAGCGCCGCGAACGTCATAAAGGCCCCGTGGGCCACCCAGCTCATGACGAAGAGCCGGTTGTCCGTTTCAGCAGGGAGCTTCAGCATGGTGACAGCCCCGCCTACGATCAGCTGGTGAAAGATTCCCCAGGCGCTCAGGAGAGTTCCCAGACAGAGGGTGATGATTTCTAACGGCCCCATATTCCCACTTGTGCGCCTACAGGGATTTGAACCCCGACTACAGGCTTCGGAGGCCTGCGTTCTATCCAGTTGAACTATAGGCGCGAGTGCGCACAACGCGCGTATGCCAATGAGGAAATGGGGGGTTGGAAATCAAACGGTTTTCAGCGGTGATGGGTTATTTTGGTAACAATCACCGCGACGGTTTCGAGGGAGAGACCGCTAGGACCGGGGCTGGAAGTAGCGGTGGCGGCCGTCCATATCCTCAAAGAATTTTCTGGAGGATTCGAAATCATCGTCCGGCGCCGTATAGTAAAATGCGTGCACACGATCTCCGCGAAAGCGCAGGCGACCGATTTTTCGATAGATCACGGCGCCTTGGCGGTAGGTTCCCTCGAACTCGAAGGTCCCTTCCGGGTCCTGGGGGGAAGTAGACCGTGTTTCAAACTTCCAGCCGGGGTAGTTTCTGCTGACGGCTTCATACCAGCCTGTGGCGTAGAGCGCGCGGCTTTGGAAGTCCTTTTTCACCTTCTCAATCCCGCGGTAGTCCATGGTTCCGTTCTGCCCGTTGGGGATCTTGCCGGAAGCGGTAGCGTGAAAGAAGTCCCCCCGCCGCAGGCTCCATTCCGCCGGCACAAAGAGAGCCACTCCATAGTCGGGGAGATCTTTTCTCCGGAATTGCACAATGGGTCCGGCGCAGGAAACTGCGACAAAAAAAAGCAAGGCTATTGTGAAAAGGCGCCGTTCCATTGTGCGAAAAAGATGATCGACATGCTCCGCGTGGAACCCCAGGCTTAAAAGCACTTTTTGGGCTGGGTACAAAAAAGGGGCGGCTGAAAGGACTAGACCGGCAGTGTGAGAACGTCGTGACCTTCTTCTGTCACGAGGATCGTGTGTTCATATTGCGCGGAGAGGCGGCCGTCCTTTGTCGTCACTGTCCAACCGTCTTCATCGCTGAATTCCACTTCATGCGTGCCGCAGTTTACCATGGGTTCTACAGTGAATGTCATGCCGGGTTTGATCTGCACGCGCACCTGGCTCTGCTTGTAATGAGGCACCTGCGGATCCTCGTGAAAGCCGCGTCCAATGCCGTGGCCCAGGAGCTCGCGCACAATGCCGTAGCCGCGCGGTGTGAGGTACTTGTCGATGGCGTCCCCAATGTCTGATATGCGGTTCCCCGGCTTCACCACGTCGATTCCAATCCACATGGACTTCTCAGTATCTTCCATCAGCTTGCGTGCTTCATCACTTACCTTGCCCACGGCAAACGTCCGCGATGTGTCCCCATGATATCCGTTCAGTTTCACAGTGATGTCTAAGTTGATGATGTCTCCGTCTTTCAACACGTGATCTTTTCTGGGAATGCCGTGACACACGACATCGTTCACTGATGTGCATATGCTCTTTGGGAAGCCCTTGTAGTTCAAGGGAGCGCTCTCGGCCCCTCGTTTGATCGTGAGCTTGTGAGCAAAGTCGTTCAGCTCAAGCGTGGAAACACCGGGTTTGACCCGTAGGCCCGTCTCTGTGAGGACTTCGGCCGCCAGTCGTCCTGCGTCCCGCATCCTGCCGATCTCCGACTTGCTTTTGATATGAATCGGGGGTCGTCGTTTTTATTTTGGCGCGGAACCAAGTCGCTTCCGCAGGGCTCTTGAGCCCCTTTGATTCGATTGAATGGGTAGTTTTACCACCGACCTTCTGATCATCTTACTGTTGGTTGTCCTGAACGGCTTCTTTGCAGGTTCAGAGATAGCGATCATTTCTTTCCGGAAAAGCCGCGTCCACGCGCTCATGGGGCAGGGAAGCCGGACAGCCAGGGTCATTCATGGCCTTCAGTCAAACCCGGACAGCTTCTTTGCAACCATCCAGATTGGCATCACTGTGATCGGTACGCTGGCATCTGTCTTCGGCGGGGTAGAGCTTGTCCCGGTGCTCACTCCCTATGTGCGCATGATTCCATACGCGGGGAACTTTGCGGAACAGATTTCTTTTGTCCTCCTGGTGGGCGGCATCTCCTACCTCACGCTCGTCTTTGGGGAGCTGGTGCCCAAGTCTCTGGCGCTCCACTACTCGGAACGCTTTGCCCTGGTAGTGGCGTATCCTCTTCTTGTTTTCTCCCGTGTGTTTTTTGCCTTCACGCGCTTTTTGACATTCTCGAGCAACCTGTTCCTCCGGCTGTTCAAAGACCGCACCAGCTTCAGTGAGACACGTCTGTCCGCTGAGGAGATCCGCCACCTGCTTGAAGAAGGGGTGAAGGCGGGTACGATCGAGCGCAGCGAACACGAGATGATTGAGAACGTGCTGGACATGAACGAAACGGCCGCGCGCGAGGTGATGGTGCCGCGCGTTGATATGGTGGCCGTAGCTGCGGACATGTCTGACGACGAAATCTTGAAACTGGTGGAAACATATCACAGCCGCCTCCCTGTCTACGCCGATGGTCTGGATAACGTGATGGGAATCCTGCATCTGAAAGATTTGATGCGCGTCCTGGCCCGCAAAGAAAAGGTCCGACTGGCGGACATTGTGCGCCCCGGATACTTTGTGCCGGAGAGCATGAAGATCGGTTCCATTCTCAAAGAGATGCAGAAACGCAAGACACACATGGCGATCGTGGTGGATGAATTCGGGGGCACATCGGGGCTTCTGACG
>JACPZR010000001.1 GCA_016195395.1 Spirochaetia bacterium | reverse complement strand
TGCGTCGGGGGTTTGTAAGCCACCACCGCGCTTTCGAACTGTTGCTCCTAAAGCAAGGAGTGGACCAGGCTAAATCGCTCCGAATTGGTGCAAAATAGGCCCTAATCCGTTGGAATTAGTGTCCATTCTCGGGAATGGTCGCATTTCTTGGATGTCCATTTGCGGGAATTCTGTGGCAACCGCTGGGTGTGCTGTGCGGGAGAAGGCCTCCCATGCGGCTACGGCGCTTCGGTCAGCTGATGAAGGCGCGGTCTCCTTCGGGGCCCCAGTCGAGACACAAACTGCTTTTCCATGCTTGGCCGTAACCGCCTCAAATCCCCCCGTTCGGGGGGGTGCGCCAATGATTTGTGAATCGACAAAGTGAAGAGAATCAGCTCCGTGCGTCCAGTGACAGGTGGATTGACAGCCCATGAATGAGTTTGCAAGCATGACCGCATTGATAAAGGATACAAGAGTCTGTAATCTGGATTATTATTGTCTGGGATCGCGAACCTCCGCAATAAAGGTAGCTCCCGTGATTTTTAAGCGCTATTCGTTCCGAACATTTCGGTTCGTTATTTGCGTGGCTTTTGCTTATGCGGGAGGGATGCATGCTCTGTCTGCCGAAGAAGTGCTCCTCCGCTCCGGGGAAACGATTTCGGGTCGTGTGACAGGCCATACTCCTGCCGGCATCCAATTGGTCACAGCGAAAGGGCCCCGTACAATCGCTCGCGCGGATTTGGTCAAGATCCAGTACGTCCAGTTTACGCCGGTTGAAAAGGAGGCGGCCCGGGAAGCGGCCAGAAAGAAACGAGAAGCAGAGGCAGCCGCTTTCGAGCGTGTCCGGCGCGCGCGGATAGAAGAGGCAGATCGTCAAAGAAAGCTGGTGGAACTTGAAGCGCAGGTACGCATCGAGCGCGAAAAGGAAGCCCGGGAACGCGCGGACCGCGCCGCAGCGCTCCGTGATTTGGTGGAAAAAGGACAGATGGAAAAGCCCGTGGGCGAGCCCATCTCTTTCCGGGACTTTGCGTGGCGTTCCGCGCTCTTTCCCGGATGGGGACATTTCTACATCGACAGGCCGGTCATGGGCACGGTATACTCGGGCGCAACGATCGGCTTTGTGGCGGCTGTCTACGACACGCACCGCCGCGCGCTGGCTGCAACGCGCGAAAACCACTGGCAGGTGGAGCAGAACTTCCTCTTCACGTTATACCCGGGACTGGCTACGGTGGATCAGCGCGTTGCCTATTCGTATTACTCCAACGCCCGGGCTTTTCTAACCTACCGCCACAAGATTGACGTATACAACGGAGCGCTCCTCTCACTGGCAACCCTCTACGGTGTCCAGCTCCTCCACATGATCTACAACGGCATTGCCTGGGAAAACGGACTTCTGATCGTTTCCAATGAACCTGAACAGGCGGGAGTGTCGCCTCTGTTTGCCGTGCTGCCGGAAACAGAGCCGGGCAATGACAGAAAGGTGCGGAATGGTTTTGTCCTGGGCATCAAAGTAACGTTCTGAGTCGCGGACACATGGAAATACCGGGTTCTCTATTACAGGCGGTGATGCAGGGTCGAGAGGCGCAT
>JACPZR010000232.1 GCA_016195395.1 Spirochaetia bacterium | reverse complement strand
TATTATGGTTGTTGTGCTGAGCGTGTTCAGCGGCTTCCAGGAAGAGGTGCATTCATCGCTCTGGAATTCAGGGTACCACATCACGGTCACGAACCAGGACCCGTCGATCCCCATTGCCAATTACTCGGAACTCCTGCGTGATGTCCAAGGGGATCCCAAGATCGCTCCGTTTCTGCGTTCGGGTTTCGGCAGCATATCAGCAAACACTCTATTAGAAGTACAGAGTCGTTTTGAGGGGAAAGCGCTGCGCGCGCTGCCGGTGGACCCCGATTTCTCCCGCAGGGAGGAACGCTCGCGCGCGGCATGCAGGTCCTACAGGAAGAGTTTATAATCGCAGGCTTTTTTAGAACCGGTTACTACGAGTTCGACTTGAATCTCATCTTCATTTCTCTCCAGACCGCCCAACGGATTCTCGAAATTCCCGGCATGGCAACAGAAGTGATCTTCCAGCTGAATGAACTCTCGCAGCTGGATCATGTGCGACGCCTTGTGCGCGAGAAGCTCCCCGGTGTGGCATACAGCTATTCTATCCGCACGATCAAAGACGAAAAGGGTAACTTCCTCGCTGCTCTCCAGCTCGAAAAGACCATGATGATCATTATTCTGGGGCTTCTTGTGGGCGCGGGCGTGGTTGGCATCTGGGTCACTGTGCACCTGCTCGTCAAAGCCAAGAGCCGAAGCATCGGCATGCTCAGGGCTATGGGGCTGCCCACTTCATCGGTGCTCGTCATCTTCACCGCGCACTCCATGTTGATAGGCCTGATCTCCACATCGCTCGGCGGTTCGCTGGGGATCTTTATCGCAAATCGTCTGGAGTCCATCATCCAGCTGGTTGAGGACTTGTTCAATACGGCCTGCCTGTGGTATCAAGGCACCTGCACCCCGATCCATCTGATCCCGCGCAATATCTATTATTTCGATCACCTGCCGGTGCACGCGGACTTGAACGTTATCTTTGGCGTGGGCCTTGCCACGATGATACTGAGTGGACTGGCCGGATATTTCCCCGCGCGACGCGCAGCGGTGGAAGATCCAGTCCAAGCGATTCGTGCCGACTGATAGGAGAACCACTTTTGAGCGCCGCCAAACCAACACCAGCGATTGAAGTCCGGGATCTCTCCAAAGAGTTCAAGGGAGAGGGGGAGACTGTTCGTGTTCTCTACGGCCTCAACCTGACCGTGCCCGACTCCGCTCTCGTCTCCGTAGAAGGGGCAAGCGGAGAAGGAAAGAGTACGCTGCTCAATATTCTCGGAAGCATCGACACAGCCAGCGGCGGCCAGCTGACCATCTGCGGGAAAGACCTGATGACGATGTCTCACCGCCAAAAGGAAACCTTTCGAGCAGAAGACGTGGGTCTCATTTTCCAGCACCATTACCTGCTTCCGGATTTTACTCTGATCGAAAACGTCATGATGCCGCTCTTGATCCAGCGGAAGAGCCAGGAAGAAGCAGCGGATGCTGCTCGCAAAGCGTTGGAAGCTGTTGGGCTTGATCACCGCTTGGACCACTATCCGTCGCAGATATCGGGCGGCGAGATGGCGCGAGCCGGCGTGGCCCGCGCGCTCGTGGGCGGAAAGAAGCTGATATTAGCGGACGAGCCCACGGGAAACCTGGACCGCAACAATTCGAACAAACTTGCCGATATGCTCTGGGATCTTCAAAAGCGATTTGGATTTACTCTCTTGATTGTGACGCACGACCGCGAACTGGCAGAACGTGTTCCTGTCCGCTACCGACTTGTAGGTGGACGTCTGGAGTCCATTCGTTGACATGTCCCGGATGCGGGCAAGTTGCCGCTGTCTACATCGCCCGTAACGCGGCATCAGGTTTCAAAGAAGCTTATTGTTCCGAGTGCCGGCGCTTCATCTCGCTGGATGGCGCCCAGTGTACCGGATGCGGACAAGATGTATTCACGTTTGAGCGCACAGGATCAGCGGCCTGCCCGGCCTGCTACAGTCTTCGGCGCGTCAAGGAATATGTGCCTGCCGGCGTCTCTGAAGTCTGGCGGGACGCACACATCAATGAGAGAGCGAGCCTTGCTCAAGCGCGTACGCAGGAACTTGTCGAGTGGGTGATGAAGGACCAAGCGACTCCTCCGAGCGAGGCCGCGTGCATTGTTGAATCTCACGATCCGTTGGCAGACGCATTTGTCCGTGTGCGCATCGCTCGGAACATTCAAGGGATTCCATTTTGTCCGGGCTTGTCCGCAGGGCAGAAGGTTCGCCTTGCCTCGTTCATTACAGGCCCCCGCTCGCACTTATACGATTTCCTTGCCCAGGGCTCACTTCCCGGCGTCACCGCATGGCGGTGCTATTCCGATGACGAAGACCATCTCCGAGTCGAATGGATCTACAGGTCGCTTCCGTCCGCGGCGGATGTCAGAGGCCTTGAAGCCGCCGTTGCTGCGATTGACGGAATGTTCGCATATGCGATGAGTCCGGAACTGGGCTATCTCACGTCCTGCCCAAAGAACGCTGGGGGCGGTATCAAGGCTTCGATCCGGCTCAGTGGGGCGTGGCAGGACGGGGCGCTTCGGCGTCAGATCCGGCGTGCCGGGGTCGAAACAGCCAAAAAGGGCCATGACGTAGTCGCCATGATGCGCGTGGCCCATCCGAACCACCTGGCTTCAGCCCTCGTCCAACTCAGTAGTTTGGCTAC